>WOZA01000025.1 GCA_011620505.1 Anaerolineaceae bacterium | reverse complement strand
CGCGGTTACGACCCCGACTTCCCGCGCAATTTGAGCAAGACTCTAACGGTGGATTGAGCTACTGCTCAAGGCGAACCTTTTGTCAGACAGGAGTTGAAAAGAATTCGCATCGAGGCGCTACCTCTTGGGGCTACTTGCGTGCTGAAAGCTAAGCTGGCGAGCGCAGTGAGATGGAAGAGGGTCTTTTTTTTCTAGCATGGTTTCACGAGTGTGCGACCTGCTATGCAATCATCACGGTAGGGGCGAAGCAACCCTCATTAGCGCAGCAGATTTTGCGAAGCGATACTTAAGGATGCTTCGCCCCTACAGTAAACTGTCAGTAGTAAGGCATTCGATTCAGTACTTACAAGCCAGTATTGAATTAAATCCCTTTTCGGATTTTAAAGAATTACGTGAGAAAGTTGGAAACCTTCAGCCAAACTCCGCGCTCGGTACCTAAGGGCAGGCTTCGCACTGAAGACACCCCGTTCCGATTCTCGAACCATTATTTGCATAACAACATTGACCGTCTGCTGAGAAAACCAGATAAATACGGTGATCTACTTGAGACTGTAAATGGGATGGGATATAAATTGTACGCTAAGAAAAAATTCCGATCGCTACCAAAAATATTTAACGTCGGGAACTATATTCTAGGCATTCGCACCTTTTACCCGGGAGTAAAAATACTTTTTAGCCACTTCAGTAGCCAACACATATAGAACCGTTAGCCCTAACAATGCCAACATAAGCGGTGCCGGCAGTGGAACAAAACCAAACACGGCGATAAACGGCAGATACGGCAGTACCAGTGTTATCCCAATGAAAATCAGAGTACTTACCAACAAAAGTGTACCTGGGCGGCTGCGGAAGAAGACATGGCGCGTTCGCACTACTAATGCAATGACTAACTCGGTTATTAAGGATTCGATAAACCAGCTAGTGCGGAATTCCTCCGGTGAAGCCCGGAATAGAAACAGCAATATTCCAAAGGTAAGGAAGTCGAAGATCGAACTGACCATCCCAAAGAGCACCATGTAATTACCGATGAACTTGGTATTCCAGCGCCTCGGCGTTGCTATCATTTCTGGATCCACATTATCGCTGGCGACTGTCAGCCCCGGGATATCAGACAGAAAATTATTAAGCAGAATTTGTGGGGCAAGTAACGGTAGAAATGGCAGAAATAAAGAGGCTCCAGCCATGCTAAACATGTTGCCAAAGTTGGCGCTAATGGTGGTGAGGATGTACTTGAGCGTATTGGCGAAGGTTCTGCGGCCTTCATCAATACCCTCACGCAAGATTGCCAAATCCTTTTTGAGCAGCACAAAATCAGCAGCATCTTTGGCCACATCCACTGCCGTATCCACTGAAAGCCCCACATCTGCAGCGTGTAAGGCTGGCGCGTCGTTGATACCATCTCCCATGTAGCCAACCACGTGACCGGTTTTTTGCAGGGCAAGGATAATGCGCTCCTTTTGGTTAGGATCTACTTCCGCGAAAAGGGTAGTACGTTCGGCAAGGTACCAGAGTGCCTCGTCCTTAATGGAATTCAAGTCACTTCCAGTCAGAACACCCTGGACTGGCAGACTCACTGCATCGGCAACATGCCGTGCGACTTTCTGGTTATCACCAGTGATAATCTTTAACTGTACACCGCGTTTCGCCAAATCGACAATCACTTCCTGAACATCTGGTTTTGGTGGATCGAAAAAGAGCAGGAAACCGGTGAAAATTAGACCATTTTCATACTCGGAGGTGTACGTCTCATGCTGGCTGTCGACAGGTTTTGTGGCCAAGCCGAGCACACGGAAGCCTTTATTGCTCCAGTCGCTATATTGTTTTTCAATTTCTGACATGGCTGCAGCGTCAAGGATGTGGATACCATCATTTGATTGAAGGCTCGTACAGACACTCAAAACATTTTCCAGTGCACCCTTAGTGATTAGTGTACGCTGTCCTTGGGCATCGGCAACGACTACACTCAGGCGCTTGCGAACGAAGTCGTACGGAATTTCATCAACTTTTACTTCAGAGCTAATGTCCAGATTCGTTTTTTGTGCAGAAATTTGAATTGCATCATCCAATGAATTGTTCAGACCCGTTTGGTAATGCGCATTGAGATAGGCATTTCGCAGAACGACCTCGGAGGGCAGACCTTGCGTATCGAGCGCGCCGTCAAGACGGACGACCCCTTCTGTAAGAGTGCCGGTTTTATCGGTACACAACACGTCCATGCTGCCAAAGTTTTCAATGGACATCAGACGGCGAACAATCACACCACGTTTGGCCATCTTCTGGGCTCCGTGGGCAAGCATGATACTGATTATGGCGGGCAACAATTCGGGGGTCAGACCTACTGCCAGAGCAATTGAAAAGAGAAGCGTGTCTATTATCGGTTTGGCAAGAAAAATATTGATTGCAAAAACGAGGACCACCATTATTAGCATTACCTGAGTGAGCAGGTTGCCGAAATGCCTGATGCCACGTTCGAATTCTGTCTCTGGGGGACGCAATCTAAGCCTTTCGGCTACCTGACCAAACACAGTTGACTTCCCTGTCTGCACAATTACTACCTGTGCGGTTCCACTGCTGACACTGGTACCTCTGAAAACGCAATTGATGCGCTGCGAAAGGCTGGCATTGTTGGGGACGGTTGCCGGTTTCTTCTCTACCGGGAAGGTCTCACCGGTCAGCACAGCCTGGTTAACAAAAAAATCTTTGGCTTCCAATACAACACCATCGGCTGGAATCAAACTGCCCGCAGAAAGCTCTACAATATCACCTGGTACTATTTGTTCTGAAGGCAGCATTTGGAATTGGCCTTCACGCAGCACGTTGGATTTGAGGAGAACCTGTAAGCGCAATTTTTCAAGGGCATTGTTGGCACTATATTCCTGCACGAAACCCAGGATAGTGCTGCCAAGGACTATTGCAAGCACAATAATGGAATCGACCCACTCTCTGACGATTCCGGAGACAATTGCTGCGAAAATTAAAATGAGAACGAGAGGGCTTTTGAATTGGCTTATCAACAAGCGAAACGCAGTTGCTTGTTGCTGTGCTTCAATCACATTTGCCCCATATTGCTTCAGCCTTTGTTCGGCTTCTGCTTGTGTCAGGCCGGCTCGAGAAGTGTTCACGTTGGAAAATAGTTGTTCGGGTGTAAGGCTCCAATAGTCAATTTGAGTCACACCAGGATTCGTTTTATCCGCTTTTAGTGGTTTGCTTACCGAAAGATCAGGTGTACCTTTCATTCGACTTCTCCAGACTCAACGATATTTTTTGTTTCATTGAGGTAGTAGATATCCATGAAAAAAGAATTCTGTTTAGGACTAGTTTACAACTGTCTGTGAATCAATAACTATCATAAATTATACAGCCAGCCCTGTATACTGATCGTGCGGTCAGGTCATTCCAATCAATAATTTAGAAATCTGGTTACTCAGAAAGAAAACTTCCACTAAAACTTTCCCTCATCTGGTGGAATCCGAATTGCATCACTTTGGCTAGAACAGTGACGGCTGACACGGATCAGTTTTAGTTGCTGCAGATTGCTCCTCCAACCAAATCTTTAATCTTTGGTGATGCTCAGGGAATGGTTGTGGAAATCGTAGAGCACCCTTTTGAAGAAGCATTTTGTTTCCTTCCGGCATGTTGGGGTGATTTAGGACAAAAACTGGAATCCATTTCGCTTTAAGCGCCTCGGTTGCTCCAGCCCAGGTGCCGCCCTTTTCAGCATCGCTTGCCACAACAATGGCATAATCAGCAAGGGTATAGATCAATTTGTTTCTACCCATTGCTGTGCCAATAGAAAAAGGAGCGTTGGGGGAATATGGAGTTATAAGGCATAAATCACCACGACTTATGGCTGAACGAGTTTCCGGATTCCGAATAGATTTTTCCAAACTGTCAGCAAGTATTCCAACAGCAGTTCCTCTTGAGGTTAATGCTGCGTTCATACTGATGGAGTCGACTCCTTTCGCGCCGCCAGAGTACAATACCAATCCGGACAATCCACAGGCATTGCCTACAAACTCTGCACAAGATTGACCAACTTCATCAAGGTGACGCGATCCAACCACTGCAACACCTGGCTGACCCAAAAGTGTTTTCTCTCCAGCATAAAAAAGTACCGATGGAGCTGAATCCTTAAGGCGCTGCTTGTATCGTAAAGGATAACCTTCATCAGCTCTCGTAAGTACATCAATCCCCAAAGAATTTAGGCGTTCCAACTCAATGGCAACGGTTCCGTTTCTTTGTAGAAGGTGTGTGATTCGTTCAGCTTCCTCTTCATTTATCTCCAGCAGATCTTTTAGTCCCTCTTTATCGAGCTCTAATAAATCTGCTGGACGCCTCGAGATGGACTGCAATTTTCTTGCTAATGGATTCCAGTCTTTCAACGTCATTGGTGCATACTCAAACGCAGAAGAAATCCCCAGATGTGAACAAAGCAATAATAAGACTTGAGAATCAAGTGAAAGTGTCATCCGTTTGCATTCCTGGTAGTAGCTTGTGCCAAAGTAAATGGGTAAACCAGGCCGCTTCCTTGCTTTTTCAACAAGTAGCCAGCCATGGTCATTGTCCAACCCGAATCAATAATATCATCGACCAATAATACCGGCTCGTGAGAGATTTTTTGATCTATCCGTACTGTATTGATCACATTACGGGCTTGCATGGCGCTGTTCTGCATGGTTTTTTGTTCAGGAGCTTCTCTTATCCGGCGAATGACAGGGTAGAAAGGAATCCGTAATGATGCAGCCAGCCGGCGAGTAAAATCGGGCACAAGATTGGGGTGCCGTGTGGATGGAATCGCGGTGACCCAGGCTGGAAAAGGATCGGGCTGCCATATATCGCGGATCAAATGAACCGATGCTCTTACCAATTCATCGCTAAACTGGCCAGTTTGATATTTCCCTGACCGAACTAAATTTCCCCAACCCGCATCGCCATAACAAGATAACGAACGCCCTTCAGCATTCTGATACTCCAGCGAAATGTTCCGCTTTTGTTCTGAGAAAAGTCCAAGTGGCCATTGCATGCGCGGTTGAAGGACAATCTGGTCGCTTTTTAGGAAATTTTCGGCTTCAATAACCATCTTTTTATCAACCTGCGATGGAAGGCCTTGCCCCCTGCAATTCGCGCAGCGACCGCAAGGAGCAGGATGAGGGTCATCCAACGCTTTCAACAAAAATTGCATTAAGCAGCCTTGATGATCGACATAGTCTTGCATTTGTACGAGTTCGGATTTGCGTAAATCCAGCACACGATTCATTCGCTCGATATCAGGACGCCAAGGATTTGGTGTACGGAAATAGATAGTCTTTTTATCATAAGTCTGACCAATCGCTCCATCGACTTCTAGCAACTTCAAGGCTTTCTCTGCCATTGATTTTGAGGTGTTGACTTGAGCTAAAATATCGTACAGTCCTAATCCTTCACTTTTTTCAAGCACCTCGAGGATGTCTAAAAATACCCTTGTATTTGGGAAGGCCGACTCAATGAAATAATTTTGTATTTCATCATCTTCGACACCGCTTAACAAAATACCATAAGACTTTTTCACTGCACGGCCGGCGCGTCCGACCTGCTGGTAGTAAGCCACAACCGAACCAGGGCGCTGAAAATGGATAACAAAGTCAATGTCTGGTTTATCAAAGCCCATTCCCAATGCTACAGTAGCGACCAGTATCTTTATTTCATTGTTGAGAAATGCCTGTTCTAATGCCGGTCGATCCATAGCCCTATCATTACCAGCATGATACGCCTCAGCTGAAAAGCCTCTCTGTTTTAACCATCCCGTTACCTTTTTCGTATCCGCAACCGTCAGACAGTAGATAATTCCACTACCCTTAAATTTCGGCAGATTTTCAGCTAACCATGCCAATCTTTCACTTTGATTCGCTAATGTAATATTTTGCAGACGCAGAGATTCACGTGCTAACGGGCCGCGATGCACAGTTAGTCCAGGACCTAACTGCACCTTTACATCTTCAACAACCCGGTCGTTTGCAGTGGCGGTTGTTCCGAGAACGGGAACGCCTTTTGGAAGCATCTGAACGATCCGCACAATTCTGCGATAATCCGGGCGAAAATCATGTCCCCAATCGGAGATACAATGCGCTTCATCCACTACAAAAAGACCTATTCGCCCCGAAACTTGGGGAAGGATTTTTTTTAGGAAATGTTCGTTGTTTAACCGTTCTGGGGAAATGAGGATTAAATCACATTCATCCTTTGCTAAAGCTTCTTCGATAGCTGCCCATTCTTCCTTATTCGCGCTGTTTATCGTGAACGCGCGAATGCCAATCCTTCCGGCCATTTCAGTTTGATTGCGCATGAGTGACAATAGTGGGCTGATAAGGACTGTGGGACCAGAACCCTGCTCACGCAATAATTTGGTGGCGAGAAAGTAAACCAGGCTCTTTCCCCATCCAGTACGTTGCACAACCAGAACTCGTTCCTTTTTAATCGCAACGGCTTCGATCGCTTCCCACTGACCAGGACGGAAGTCTTTATCCTCTCCGATCATTTTCCTTAGAAGTGTTAATGCATGTCTTCTATCCATTAGGCAAC
>WOZA01000039.1 GCA_011620505.1 Anaerolineaceae bacterium | reverse complement strand
CTTTATTTTGATATGAACACCTTCGAGCCCCTTTTTGCGCCCCAGGGTTTCACCTGCGAGGCAGCCTTCCCCATCTCAGCGCCGTAACCGACACCTCCCCCTATGTTCAAAAAATACCCGCTCCAATTCTGGTTAATGTTACTCGGTCTGATCATCTCGACCACCGGCACCACCATGGTTTGGCCCTTTTTGACCATCTATGCCAGCGAAACGCTCAGCCTGCCTATGGCAGCAGTCACCAGCCTGATGAGCATCAACTCGCTTTCCGGGCTGACCGCCTCGATCCTGGCCGGCTCGCTGGTGGACCGCTTCGGACGCAAGAGCGTCATGGCGGTGGGGCTATTTGGGACGGCACTGGCTTATTTTGGCTACATCTACGCCAGTTCCTACTGGCACTTTGCGGTCTTGATGATCGCTTCAGGCTTATTCAACCCGCTCTACCGACTCGGCTCGGATGCCATTCTGGCGGATATGCTTGATCCAGAAGAGCGCGTGCAGGGCTACAGTATTTTCCGACTGGGGCGCAACATTGGCGTGGCACTCGGACCCATCCTCGGCGGGATTGTGCTCTCCAGCAATTACATCCTCGGTTTTATTGGCGCGGCGGCTACCCTGACACTCTACGGATTGATCACGCTCTTCTTCCTGCACGAAACCCTGGTGCGGGATCCAAATGCCAAACCCGAAACCCTCAAGGAGCAGATTGGGGTCTACCGCCAGGCTTTCAGTAACAAGACCTTTACCAACATGGTCGGCGCTTTTACCTTGATGGAAATCTGCGGCTCCTTGATGTGGGTGTTATTAGCGGTCTACCTCAAACAGAACTTCGGTGTGGCCGAAGCCACCTATAGCTGGATTCCGACCACGAATGCCTTGATGGTTGTTTTTCTGCAAGTATTTATCACCCAATTCACCAAACGTTACCGCGACACGCAGGTGATGCCAATCGGGGCATTATTCTACGCCGCCTCGATGATGATCGTAGGTTTGAGCAGCAAGTTCTGGGGTTTTTGGCTGGCAATGGTTGTGATGACGCTTGGAGAACTGATCACCGCTCCGACTGCAACAACTTTCGTGGCGAACCTGGCTCCGGCGGATCAACGCGGGCGCTACCTGGGGATATTCGGGCTTACCTGGCATGTTGCGGTGGCTATTGGTCCTTTCGCTGCGGGAATCCTAACAGACGCTTTTGGCATCCGCTCGCCCTGGTTCGTTAGCGTGGGGGTTGGTCTACTGGCTGTTTATGCTTTTGCGATGTTAGACCGCAGAAGAGCTCGAGCGCTCTCTGAATCCTCTTAAATCTGACGCAACGGATCACAGGGTATTCGGGCTTGACAACGCCTGAATAACCCGTGATAAAATAGAACATATATTCTATTTTCACGGGTGCTCAATTGACACAAATGTTTGTCTTTAATCAAGAAGGAGAATTACAGGTACGCGAGGTCTCAGAGCGGCCGGAAGTCGTCGTGCAGACTATCAATCGCGGCGACTGGGAACGCTATCTGCCTTACGAACCCTCTCCCACCCAGGCCTGGCAGGCTGTGCGGGTTAACCGCTTGGTGGTGGTCACGCCGCTCACCATGGCAGATGAGTACCCCCAAATCAAACTCACTCCCCGTGAATTTCAAACCCTGCAAGGGCTGTGTTCAGGTAAAAATGCCGCGCAAATCGGCTATCAGCTCCACATCCAGGCGCGTTCGGTCCACCGCCACTTCAACAGCTTGCGTGCCAAGTTCAAATCCAGCACCCTTCCCGAGTTGTTAGCAAAAGCTGCCGCTCTGGACCTCGTCAGACCTGACCTGGATGAGTTATTCGATTAGTTTTTCATTAAGGATTGAGGGGATCAGCCAGCTTTTGGTGCGAGCAATTTGGGTTCCGGCTGCAGAAGCACAGCATCCCATAAAGCTTTCGCGACCGTCAGCGCTGCTTCAGGGTGCCCCAGCGCAGCCGATGCGCGCGAGATTTGGCTGAGCCTGAAGCCGTCCCCTTCCAACCAATAAGCCATGATAGCACGGAATTCACCCACGTTCTTCACCAAAGCCCCTGCCTGGTGACTGAGCAGATAGCGCACGTTGCCCTCCTCCTGACCTGGCAGGTAGTCGATCAGCAGGATTGGCAAACGGGCTGCTAACCCCTCCGAGAGGATCAGCCCACCAGCCTTGGTCACCAACACATCTGATGCCATCATCCACTGGGGGATATTCTTCTCAAAATTACGAACTTCCAATGGAAAATCGTAGTGTCTGCCAATAAGTTCTTTGTAGAGCGCGTCATTTCCGCCGGCAATCACCACCGCCTGGACCGGGGTTCCGAAGTTCTCAAGTGCCTGGAGATAATCCTCCAAGTTGCTCACGCGGCTGCTTCCAACAAACAGCAAGGTCAGACGGTTTGGGTCGAGCCCAAGTGAGCCGCGCAGGGCCTGCTTTTCCACCTGGTTGAAAGCGAAATCCGGGCTGACCGGAATCCCGGAGATCACCAGCTTCTCTTCGGGCACACCACTCTCGAGCGCCTTCACCTTGACCCACTCATTGGCGATGAAAAACCGATCAGGCTCGGGAGAAAACCAAAGCGAATGCACATCTGCCAGGTCTGTCACCACGGTATAAGACGCGATTTTGGGGTCAGTTTCCAGGAGGACTTTGCCAATCGGGGTGTTAAAAAGTTCGTTGGTATTTAAGATAACGTCCGGCTTGAAATCACGAATGGTTTCCGCCATGATCTTTTGCAGGATGAGTGTCAGCGCTCCTTCCACCACTTCACTTACCACGCGGGAGTCGCTGACTTCATAACTGAAGCGATAAAACCACGGGGTCATCCGCACTCGGCGGTCATAGCCTTTTTCGATCGGCTTCATCACCGTAGGGGTGCTCGTTTCCAAAATCGGATTGGTTACCAGGCACTCCACTTGCCCCGGATATAAGACTTCAAGCGCTTTCGAAACCGAATTTGCCGCGCTGCGATGCCCAAAGCCGGAATCACTGGTAACAATCAAGCAGCGTTTCTTCTGCATAGTCTTTCCACATTGTATCCTGCAAGCGCAGGCATTACTCCAATCATTTTGTTAATTGTCTGACACATATCGATTATACCGCGACATGAAATTACTATGAAGTTGTCCTAAAAAGCGGGTTCCATGACCAGGGCGGTACAACACAAATTTTAAGAAAAGGAACTCCCACAAGGCAATTCTCTTCTCCAAAATTGTTCACTGCCAGCCCAGGATATCATCAAAAAATAACACAACTCAAACTAATGCAGAGGCTGCGCTGCAGTGAAAAGCTATGCAGAAAGATTTTTCACAACGGAAAAGGTCTTACTTTTTATCCTTTTTCTTGTCTTTCTTGTCTTTCTTGTCTTTCTTCTCTTTCTTGTCCTTCTTATCCATATCCTTATCCTTGGCCATTTTTTCCTCCATTTCTTCGAGTTTAATTTCGTCAGGTTCCCAGAAACTGATCAATTCGCCAGCCGTGGCCTTGGTGAGCTCAGCCCAGTGTTTGATATCCAGTACGAGATAGGCTAATGAGCCAGTTGGCAGCGAATCCACCTTGCCATCCAATAGCTGCAGGAGAGCTTCCAACCCGGGGTTGTGACCAACAATCATCACGCGTTCGATCTCATCCGGAAGTTCGTTGAGTGCTGCGATGTAGTCTTCAGGTTCGCCCATGTAGTAAGATTCTACAAACTTCAGTTCGCCTTTAAACTTGGATTCCTCAGCAACCAATTCAGCTGTTTGCTTGGCTCTCTGCGCGGGAGAAGAGAGGATAACCTGGGGCACCAATTCTGCCATCATGAGCACTTTGCCGATCACCTTGGCAGATTCTTCCCCTCGGTGCTTCAACGGGCGATCGATATCCTTTAGTTTTTCATTTTTCCAACTGGATTTTGCATGCCGTAATATTAACAATGTCTTGGTCATATGTTGCTCCCGATAAAAGCCGCATTTTTGGAACGTTAAAATAATAACATATGAATCGAAATTAAATTGTTAAGATTTTTGCCAAACTGCCCAGTTGGAAACATTTCTGCCCTCTGCAATTGCCGCACCCACCTGAACTTCAAAAACGACTTTGCCGTTATGGGATAAAATGCCACCACGGAGATCACAATGATTGTCTTGACTTACGACATCTTCTTTTTGTTCCTTGCGACAGGCCTCGGCTGGATCATCGCCCGCCTGATCCGCTTTGCAATCCACAAGCGCGGTAGCCTGCTGCGCGAGTTTACGCTGGCAGTCCTTTTTCTTTTTCTTTGGTTCCTGATCCAACGGACTTTGGAACCCTTTGTCATGGCGCTCGATCGAACCCCTGAGGCTCCCAACCTGGTGCCTCTGCAAGGATTAGTGCTGATGCTGCAGCGGGCAATTGCCATCGATCACACCAACACCTGGCGCATCGTAGCCATCAACATCCTGGGCAACGTCCTGATTTTTGTCCCGATCGGCTTCCTGGTGTCCGTGCTCACTCCCCACCGTCACAAAGGCTGGCTGGCGGTTGTGATTGGGCTGGCGATCTCGCTGATCATCGAAATTGTCCAGCTCAGCTTTGCCATTCGCGTCTTCGATGTGGACGACCTGATCCTGAACTGCTCCGGTGCATGGCTCGGTTTCATCACCTATCTGCTTCTCAACCAAATCAAGCCCCTCAAAGAGCTCTTCGGGCAAATTGCCAGGGCACAAAGACCGCGGGGCTGGGTCTTCGTGCTGCTTTACGGCGCCTTCGTGGTTGCGGCAGCTACCGCGATTTACTGGAGAGACTACACTGCTTATCTCCAGATCCCACAATAATGCGGAAACCGGGAACTTTTCATCACCTTTCAGCGTATTAAATTTGTAATGTCATGGAATATGACCATTTTTTGTGTGATGGCATAGAAATCGAGGAAACATGAAAAAAATAGTATTTGCTATAGTATTGTTAGGCATGCTGGCGGCCTGCAGCTATCCGTCGCCGACAGCCTCGCCTTCAGACTCAGCAACCCAGGTTGCTCTCTTTGCTCAGGCTACCCTAACCAAAGCCGCAGTTGAATTACAAGCTCAGCAGACTTCCACAGCAACTGCTGGTCAGCCCACAAACACGGAAACCAGTGTTCCAGCAACCGCTACGAACATTCCACCTACCGCCACCTCCATCCCATCCACGGCGACCAGCGTGCCGACCGTAGTCGTCACCCCTATTCCCCCAACGTCAACCACGCTGCCGACCACTGCTCCCGGTCAGGCTATCCGGCTGAGTTTTGCCCCTGGGACCACCAATATCGTCGCTGAAGGTCAAATGTCTGCCAATACCACCAGGCGCTATGTTTTCTGGGGTAATAAAAATCAACTTATGGATATCTCTCTTAACAGTGCCAGCGCGGCATATATCGCCATAACGAGCCCCAGCGGCAAAAAACTGGTCGATTTTGACCAGCGTTGGACTTGGTATCGGGATTACATCTCAGAAAATGGCGATTGGTACATCGACATCAAGGCTGGCCAATATGACACGGACTACTCGCTCTACCTTGGCATCCCGGAGCGTCTATCGTTCGCTCCCAACACCTCCAGCATGACCGTCAAGGCGACCATTCCTGCTGGCAAAGTGCACAACTTTATCGCCTGGGGTAACAAGGGGCAGACGCTTCAAGTGACTGTAACACCAACACAGAACTTCAAACTCACAATCTACCACGTTAATGGCACCGTTCTGCTTTCCGGGATGGGTGAGGTGACTAGTTTTGAGAGTCCGCTCCCTGAAGCTGGTGATTACCTCATCAATGTGTTCTCAGGAGCAGCTACGCCAACCGAGATCACACTCACCTTGTCCATCGAATAGTTCACTGCAGCAAAAATCACCCTGGCAGAAACCAGGGTGATTTGCTTTAATTCTTATGCTGGCGGTACCCAAAGACGAACTGCTGTTGGAATTGTGTTTCAACAGCGAAGGGGATAAAACGCCGCACCCATTCAATCGCGGACTCAGGTGAAAGTCCAAGCAGGTCCTGCGCCAGGCAGGCCGCGAATATCCCTGTACGGCCGACGCCGGCATGGCAGTGGATGGCGACATTCTTACCCTGCCCGACCAGAGTTTCAACTTTCTGGAGTGATTCATCCCAGGTGCCGTGCGGGGGAGCAGTAAAATCAGGTACAGGGTCATAGATCACCTGGATGCCCGCTTGCTCGTAAAGCGGCAGTAATTCCCGCTCAGTGTAGCGAAGATGCTCCTCGATCGAGTTTAGCACGACCACCACGTCAATATGTGCTTCTTTATAGAGCTCCAAAACCCGGTCTTCCGGATCAAAGTACTTGCTGCCCGGGGTGGGCGAGCGGAAAACACGCCCTGGTTGCCCATAGGGCAGCTCAGTGAAGAGCTCAGGTTTGGGAGGGATGAGTGCGTCTGGCAACCTCACATCTCCATTGGGTTCATGCCCGAGTTCAAAAACAGTCTTGACCGCGCTGACCGGTAAACGGCCATAAAGATGCGGGTAGGGGATTTCGCCGCCCTCAAGGTTTTCGTACACGAGTTCCGCGTTGCACAAGTTGGGATCAATTTCCAGCACGATCAGTTGGGGCGTCTCGCGAAACAGCCGGTTGGCAGTGGATTTGATCTGGTAAAGATCAGAACAGTGAATGAAGCCATCCTTCCCGAAACCGCTTGGGATATAAACCCCTTCTTTTTGCGCATTTTGCCATTCAGGCAGTGTAGTCAGATGATAGATCATAACGAACCTCAAATTGTAGTTGGCTAAATATACCCGCTCCAGCT
>WOZA01000043.1 GCA_011620505.1 Anaerolineaceae bacterium | reverse complement strand
AGGTGAAAAAGCTTCGCTGTGAGCGGCAAATCGTGCTTTTTTGCCAGGTAACACAACAGGCGCACTTGCATCGGGGGTGTAACTCCGGATTTTGGCGCCAGGCGGAAGAAGCGCCCGCGCCACCAGATACGGTTGACGTCTTCGATGATTTCCTGGGGGTCCAGCCTGATGTTGATCAGCAGTTCCACAGCGGCAACAAGCGAGTGGATCGCGCAATCATTCCCTGTTTGCTGAGATTGAAATTTGGCAAGGTTCTTTTCCGGCAGAGAACGCAAACTGATCTTCTTCATTTAGCTTATTTTACCTTCTCATAGGGTTTTTGTTCGAATCTGACGCAACTTCTGGCCATTATTGACATTCCCTGACTTGAATGCTAAGATATTGTCACAACTGAAATACTGAGGTTACCCTACGCCCGGAAGCTAAGGTGTAATGGCGGAAGCTGGTGAAAGTCCAGCACTGTACCGCAACTGTAAGTCCACCAGACAAGTCAGGAAGCCACCCTCAAGTAAACCCAATTTAACCTTCTCGGATTAAGAAGGTGGGTGAGAAACGCTCATATTCTCAACCCTTTCTAATCCAGAAGGGGTTGATTTTTTTGAAATCGGAGAGAATATGAAAAAAATCGTGACCCTTCTGGCTGTATTGATCCTCCTGGCTTTGCCTGCCTGCCAGGCACCTGCTCAGGTGGTCGAGACCGCAGCTCCTGTCGGAATTACCTATCCGCTGGAAACCCCTACTGAAATAACTTATCCTGTTGAGGAACAAACTGAAGCACCTGCGAGTGACGCACAAGTTACCATCGATTATGCCAGGAACTTCACGCTTGAATACAAGGAAGGCTATAAACTTCTGACGGTTCTCATGCCCTGGGCTGGTGCCACCGAACCAATTCGATACGCGCTCGTGCCAAACGGTCAGGCTGACCCAAGCGGGATTGATGATGCCTTGATTGTACACACGCCTGTTGAGAGTTTTGTCTCACTTTCCACCACCTACCTGCCTTTCCTTGAACAGATTGATGAACTTTCCAGCCTGGTAGCAGTCGATTCTGGCGCATATATCTACAATGCAGAGGTGCAAAATTGGCTTAAAGCTGGCACGGTCGCCGAAGTAGGCAGCGGAGCAGTTATTAACATTGAAAGTCTGATCGATCTCAATCCCGATCTGATCATGACCTCCGCCAGTGGTTTTGCGGAATATGATTCCCATCCTCAACTGCTTGAAGCTGGTCTCAGGGTTGTGATCAACTCCGATTACCTCGAACAGGACCCGCTTGGTCGTGCTGAATGGGGTAAGTTCATTGCCGCATTTTTTGAAAAAGAAGTCGAGGCTGACCGCCTGTTCGATGAAATGGTTGCCCGCTACCAACAAGCAAAAACGCTCACAAGCAATCTGTCTACACGCGTAACAGTTTTTACAAATACCGCCTATGAAGGCACCTGGTACATGCCGGGCGGTGAGAGCTATATTGCCATCTTGTTGGCAGATGCTGGAGCCGATTATCTTTTCAAAGACATTGAAGGCAGTGGAGCTCAGCCGCTTGATTTTGAGGTTGTTCTCGAACGAGCAAAAGATGCTGATTATTGGGTCAATGTAGGCGCGTTGAGCGACTTATCTGCACTGGCGGCAATGGATGCCCGTTACGCAGATTTTAAAGCCTACCAGGAAGGTAAAGTCTACACCTATAGCAAACGCATGAATGCTTCGGGTGCTGTGGACTACTTTGAGAGCGGTGCTGCTGCTCCGGATGTCATCCTGATGGACCTGATCAAAGCGTTCTATCCAGACTTGCTGCCTGAACACGAGTTTTTCTACTATCAGGCACTGCAATAATCCCTTTAAATCTTTCAACGAGGAAACCACAATGAACCAATCCCCAGATAGCCCTGCGAGCCAAAAGACAAAGCGTCTGTGGCTTTTTGGGCTGTTCCTGTTCCTGATCCTGGCATTGTTTCTGCTCAATCTTGCACTCGGATCGGTCAGAATTCCCCTCAAGGACATCTGGGGCATCCTCGTTGGTAAAGAAGGCGTGCGGGAAAGCTGGGTATACATCGTCCAAAACTCACGCCTGCCTCGCGTCCTGACAGCGGCTTTGGCCGGCATTGCCCTCAGTGCTGCGGGGCTGCAGATGCAAACCATGTTTCGCAATCCTCTGGCGGATCCTTTTATCCTGGGCATCAATTCCGGAGCCAGCCTGGGCGTGGCGATAGCTATCCTCGGATCGGGTTTTGTGGGTGGTTTGTTCCTGCCGGCGCTCAATCTGCGCGGAGAATTTTCGCTTGTGCTGGCGGCATCCGCAGGTGCGGGATTGGTGCTCGCGCTGATCCTGCTGGTGGGAAGATGGGTGCAAAACCCCACAACTTTACTGATCCTTGGGTTGATGTTTGGTCATGCGACCAGTGCTGTTGTCAGCCTGCTGGTCTACTTTAGCGCGCCAGAACGGATCCAGGCTTATTCCATCTGGTCTTTTGGCTCTTTTAGTGGGGTCAATTGGACGCAGCTCAAGGTGATGTCACTGGTAATTCTTGCAGGTGTCGGGTTGATGGCTTTATTACCCAAGGGCTTAAACGCGCTGCTCTTGGGGGAGGATTACGCCCGTACGATGGGTCTCAATGTCGGTTTGCTGCGTTTTACCATACTGCTCAGTGCCTCTGTACTCTCAGGTGCCGTAACGGCTTTTTGCGGACCCATCGGTTTCATCGGTGTGGCAGTCCCACACATTGCTCGAAACCTGTTCAAGACGTCGAATCATAAAATTCTCATCCCGGCAATCATCCTGATTGGAGCAGCCGTGTCGATGGCTGCCAGTCTGATAGCCCAATTGCCAGGCAGTCAGCTTGTGCTGCCAATTAACGTCGTGACCTCCCTGTTTGGTGCCCCGTTCGTGGTGTGGGTGATACTTAAACGAAAGCGAGGTGCCACATCCTTCAACGTCTGAATCCTCCTGTGCTGCAAACCAGCGCGCTGACAATCGGCTATAAAAATGGCGGAAAAACGCCAAGAGTGGTCGCCAATCAGCTTAACCTGCAGCTCAGTGCCGGCGAATTTGTCTGCCTTGTGGGTCCGAATGGAGTAGGCAAATCCACTTTACTGCGCACCGTGATCGGTCTGCAGCCCAAACTGGCTGGTGAAATACAACTTTCCGGACGAATACTGGCAACCTATCATCCGCGTGAGTTAGCCAACCAGGTGAGCGTGGTTCTCACCACTCCCATATCCGTTGGAGCCATGCGCGTAGATGAGTTAGTTGCAATGGGGCGTTTCCCCTTCACCGGCATGTTCGACCGGATGACTGACCATGATTGGGATGTCGTGCACGAAACCCTCCGGGTCGTGGGGGTGGAAAACCTCAGCCATCGGTACATCCATACCCTCAGCGATGGCGAACGCCAAAAGGTGATGATTGCGCGCGCGTTGGCGCAGGAACCTCGTCTCTTGGTTCTGGACGAGCCAACCGCCTACCTGGACTTGCCTGGCAGGGTGGTGGTGATGGACTTGCTCCACGATCTCGCCGGCGGAAATGATAAGGCAGTCCTGACGTCCACCCATGACCTCGATCTCGCTTTGCGGCATGCTGACCGAATTTGGCTGATGGACGACTCGGGGCAGATCAGCCAGGGGGCGCCGGAAGACCTGGTGCTAAATGGCAGCTTTGCTCAGATCTTCAATCGCGCGGGGGTGCGTTTTGACCCACTCTCAGGCTCCTTCGATACCCAACATCGTGGTTCCAAACCTGTCTTTCTGGAGGGGCAAGGACCCGAGGCCATCTGGACACGTCGGGCACTCGTAAGAGCGGGCTATCACGTGGAAGAGGAGAAGCTGCCAGCTTTTCCTTCCGTAAGCGTGATAACGAAAAACGGCACTACAACCTGGCAACTCGAGCACGAGGGTCAAGCAGTTACGTTTGGGAGTATTTACGAGCTTTTACAGGAACTTCGGAACTAAAAAACACCCCATGTTGAGACGGGGTGTTGCAGGCTGGCTTGTTCTCTGAATAAATCCAAATCATACGATGTTGAGAAGCGGTTCCAATAATAAGATAACCGTGACACCAACAATCAATGTAGTAATTGCGATTGCCAGGATGTTAGTCAGCCTGGTATTGCGATACTTGCCCATCACCGCCTTGTCATTAGCCAGTCGTAATACCAGTATCAGGATCACAGGGAGTAAGATCGCGTTGATGGTCTGCGAAAGGATCATCATTTGGAAGAGCGGCATCCCCGGGATCAGGACAATCAACACACTAAAAACGATAATTCCAATAAAGGAACCATAAAAAACCGGCGCATCCCGGAAACTGCGGTTTAAACCGCGTTCAAACCCAAATGCCTCACAGACTGCATAAGTGGTGGAAAGCGGAAGCACCGAGACTGCCAGCAGTGACGCTCCCAGCAGACCCAATGCAAAAAGAATCGTGGAAGCCTCTCCTGCCAGTGGCGCAAGTGCCATGGCTGCATCTTTGGCATCCTCCACGTGAATGCCAACTTTGAACAGGGTGGCGGCAGTGACGATGATGATAAAGGCTGAGATCACGTTTCCCCAGGCGGAACCAACCGTCACGTCGAGCCTGGTGTCCCTGTAATTTTCCATCGAAACGCCTTTATCTGCCACCGAAGCCTGCAAGTAAAAGATGGCCCAGGGGGTAATGGTCGTTCCGATCACAGCTAAGATGGATACGATATAGTCGCTGGTAAATTGTATTTGTGGTCGCACGGTGTCGTGCAAGATCACTCCCCAATCCGGTTTTATGATAAAAACCGTCGCAACATAACTCAGCGCAGCCAGGCTCAGACCGATCAGTATTTTTTCGATGATTTTGTAGTTGCTGCGCAGAATAAACAACCCCATAATCACCGCCATGATCGGCACAGTAATAACCTTGCTGATGCCAAAGAGCTCGCCAGCTGCAGCAACCCCTGCGAACTCTGCCACAGTTGTTCCCAGATTGGCAATCAACAGACACAACATGGCGAAGGTTGTCATCTTCACCCCAAACTTTTCCCGGATCAAGTCAGCAGTGCCTTTTCCGGTCACGGCGCCCATTCGAGCCACCATTTCCAGGATAACCACCTCACCGACTGTGATGACCAGGATCAACCAGAGAAAGTTGTATCCATACGTTGAGCCAACCATTGAATAAGTGGCAATCCCAGGCGCATCATTGTCCGCAGAAGCGGTGATCAGCCCAGGTCCAAGCACGCTCAGAAGTAGAAGAAAATTCTTCAGCCATAAAGGTAGTTTCATCTTTTTCATGACTTACCTCCCGGCGAAGCGCGGTAATTTCTTCTTCCAGGCTGTAGGAAGGACGGTGTCGATCGCGTCATCCACCGTGACGATCCCAAGCATCACCTTGCTTTCCGGATCGATCACCGGCACGGCCATAAGGTTGTATTTTGCTACCAGGTAGGCAGCTTCTTCCTGGGGGGTGAGGGGATTGACCACCACCGGGTCGTCATCAAACCAGGCGGAAAGTTGCTGGTCCAGGGGGGCAGTTACCAGATCGCGCAGCCTGACCACACCTTGAAGCCTCTTATTTTTATCGAGCAGATAGACATAGAACATGAATTCGTCATCTTTTGCTTCTTCATTGGTACGCAAGTGTTGCAGCGCTTGTTCCACAGTGTATTCTGCCGGGACCCAGGCAAATTCGGTGGTCATGATGCCGCCTGCGGAGTCTTCAGGGTAGCGCAAAAGAGTACGGACATCCTCTTCGTCTTCATCTTCCATCAGCTTCAGCAACTGCTCGCTGACCTGATCATCCATATCTGCCAGGAGGTCGGCGGCTTCGTCAGGATCCATTTCTTCCAAAATATCCGCGGCACGTTCCGGCTGTAAAGCGGCAATAACCGCTTGCTGGACTTCTGAAGAAGATTCCTCAAGGGTATCTGCCAATTGCTCATCCGTGAACCCCTGCAGCAAGGCCTTACTTGTGTGTTGGTCGAGGTCATCAAGGATCAGGGCGATATCAGCTGGCTCCATCTGCACCAA
Source organism: Anaerolineaceae bacterium (assembly GCA_011620505.1). GTDB lineage: Bacteria > Chloroflexota > Anaerolineae > Anaerolineales > Anaerolineaceae > Mesolinea. The sequence continues at coordinate 769 of WOZA01000043.1, read as the reverse complement.
ACGGTCCTGCGAAACCTTCAATCGTAGCGGATCGTCGTGTTCAATCGATGCGACGTCTTCCCAGGGGATTACATGAGTCTTCCAACGCTTTTTGAGGGCTTTGGCTACTGACTTGGCAAGGTTCTCCAACCCCAATCGGCGCAAAAGGCCCGTTCCCCCCACATCGACCCCGGTGAGATAGAAGCAATCGTTTTTTCGGGCAATTTGCAGGTCATTCACCCGCACCACGCGCTTGCCTTCAGTGTCTACGATTTGTTGATCGAGTGCCCGCTGCTTGAGATAAAGCTCGTGCCCGGTTGGTTCATAAAGGTCCAGTTTGGAGAGGTCCACGTTCAGGGTGATGCTCGGCCAAAGTGTGGCGATGTCTTTTGCATCGACCAATTTGCACTCTGGGGATCCATCCTTGATAGCGATAGCTGTGATGGGGGGCATGGGTTGGTCGGTTTTATCCACCAGAAGATCGTCCAACTTCCCGACGACATGCCCAAAAGCATCCCAAACTTTTTGATTAAGTAGTTTGCTTAAATAGATCATCTCTCACCTCACAGTCAGTATGTAGTTTTTATTGGTGAAAGCAAAAATTACAAGGGACAGGCTCGCTCACCAGTACCCTTGCCCGCGGATGATTTACGCGGCTGAGTACCTCTGAGCGGAGAGTCCCTTGATACTTGCAGGGTCAGGCTGATCGTCTGCAGATAAACTTTCGCTTTCAAGTATCACAACAGGTTCCATTTCACTCTCTCACATTAATGCACTAATTATAAACCCA
>WOZA01000117.1 GCA_011620505.1 Anaerolineaceae bacterium | reverse complement strand
GACAAATTTTGGTCCTTTGCTATTTAGCAGTGTTATCATTCTTGGAAGGTTTAACAGGAGGTAGTAAATGCTTCAGGATTTTCTTCAAGCGTATGTCAACAAATATGGTTTTTCGGGATACACCGAACTTCGCGCTCAACAGAACCGCAATCGCTCCGTGGTGATGCTCAACGGCAGCCTGACTGCCAACAACAGCGGCACCAGCCGGGGTCTTTCGGCGCGGGTTGTCAAGGGAGGGGCTTACGGATTTGCTTCAGGCACTGGCTACGGGGACGATCTGGAGGCGATCGCACGGGTGGTCCAAACTGCCACTAATAACGCCGCCTTTCTGGATCGCCATGTCCAGCGAGGCAAGCCGGACTTCCCTGCCAACGCGCCTTTTACCCGCAAGGATGGGCTCGAGCAGGATGTGCCGGTGGAGCAGAGTTACCTGCTGGGCATCGTCGATGAACTCGACAGCTACATCGCCGAACGTTTCCCCAAGCTGCTCAGCCGGCGGATTGTCGCGCGCGTGCTCGACATGGAGAAGTTGCTCTACACCAGCGACGGCGTGGTCTCGCACTCGTATGTGCCGCGATCCAACGTTTACGTTTTCATGACCACCCAGGATAAAGACGGTCAACCCGTGGAGCTCTACAAGGTGATGGGTGGGTATGGTAACTTCCTGAACAAGTTTCCAAACGCAGAGGACCTTTTTGGCGACATCGAAAAACAATATGAACAGCTTATTTTGAAAGCCGAGGGCGTTTATGCCAAACCCGGCATCCAAACTGTCATTCTCGATTCGGACCTGGCGGGCATCCTGGCGCATGAGGCGGTCGGGCATACTGTGGAGGCGGATTTCGTGGAAACCGGCTCCGTAGGCGGTCCGATGTTTGGCAAGCAGGTTGCCAGCGAAAAAGTCAGCCTGGTGGATATCGCCCATACTGCCTTTGGCAAGCTGGCACCTGTGCCGGTGTTCGTGGATGACGAAGGCACGCTGGCCCAGGACCAGATGCTGATCGAAAATGGCGTTCTTACAGGCTACATGCACAATAAAGAATCCGCCTTGAAATATGGGCATACACCTAACGGCAACGCCCGCGCTTTTGATTTCTCTGACGAACCGCTGATCCGGATGCGCAACACCTGCATCCTGCCCGGCAACGATAAGTTGGAAGACATGATCGCTTCGGTTGAGGACGGCTATTTCTTCACTGACATGAACAACGGTCAGGCGGATTCAACGGGTGAATTCATGTTCGGTGTGCCGATGGGATATGAGATCAAAAATGGCAAGCTTGGACGCGCCGTGAAAGACACGACCGTCTCCGGTGTGGCATTTGAGGTACTCAAGACAGCCGATATGGTCAGCGACACTGTCACCTGGACCAACTCGGGCATGTGCGGAAAAAAACAGATGATCCCGGTGGGCATGGGCGGACCGGCAATCAAGGTTCAAATCAACGTGGGAGGTCGGGCATGAAACAGTCTTTTGAAGTGAAGGATAAAGCCCTGCTCGAGGCAGCAGAGTTAATTCTGGCTGAAATCAGGGCAATTGGCGCGGATGAAGGCGAAACCTGGGTGAGCCGCAGCGCGCTGACTGAGGTCTATTACGAGCTCGGAAAAGTCAGCATGGTGCGCACGGTATTTTCGGACAATGTCAGCCTGAAGCTGCTGAAGGATAAACGCAAAGGCAGCACCACCCTCAACAGCTTCACCCCCCAGGACATCCGCCTGGCGGTGCAGGAAGCCTGGCAGGCGGCGCAGTCGGCTGCCCCGGACGAGGCGGAAGGGATTGCCGAGCTCCAGGAGAACCTCAGCTTTTCTGCGGGTGAAGAAAAACCCGACCTGGATGCCATGTATGGGCAGTTGGAGCAGCTTCTGAAGGATGTCCGCCAGGACTTCCCAAAGATCAGCTTTGATTCGATCGGCATTGAGCACCATTTTGGCGAAAAACTTTACGCCAACACCAATGGCGTCAGGCTTTCTGACCGGCGGGGTCTGTATCAACTAAGCAACATGTTTATGGCTAAGGAAGATGGAAAAACCTCTTCGTTCAATTACTTCGGTACGGTCTATGAGAACCCTGCCGACCGGGTCTGCGAGGAAAACCGGGTCAGGCGCTTGTTTGATGAAACCCAGCGGCAGATCGTGACGGAACAATTCGCGGGCAGTTTTGAGGGCGACGTGGTGATCACACCGGGCTGCCTGGAAACCATCCTCTATTACGTGACGGATACCTACCTTGGAGACGGAGCGCTGATCTCCGGAACGAGCCTCTGGAAAGATAAAATTGGCGAGCAAGTTGCCAGTCCATTGATCAATATTGAGTTGGTCGCGGAGCATCCCGAACTGCCTGGGGCAAGCCCACTGAGCAGCGATGGCTACGTGGCTGAAAATATGCCCCTGATCGAGCAGGGTGTGCTTAAGAACTTCAGTTTAAGCCGCTATGGCGCTGCCAAAACGGGCTTGCCGCGCTCCAGGAACAATGGAAGCACCTATGTCCTTGGAGGCGGCGATACACCGCTCGAGGAAGTAATCGCTGGAATTGAGAAGGGCATCCTGATGGGGCGGTTCTCAGGCGGAAGCCCCAGCCCTGCCGGCGATCTGAGCGGCGTGGCCAAGAACAGCTTTTTGATCGAAAACGGACGGATCACCAAACCCCTGAGCGAGGTTATGATCTCCGGAAACCTGGGAAATATGCTGCGCGACACGGTCGCGGTCAGCCTGGAACGCGAGAGTTCTGGCTATTGGCTCTTGCCCTGGATCAGGGTCAGCGGCGTTACCATTTCGGGCAAGTAGCACTTACCAAGTATCGGAAAACAACAGAACCGCGGGATCATGCAGATTCCGCGGTTTTTATCCACAATTACCCAGAACAAGTCGCAATCCGTCTATAATTCATCCAGAGCTGCTAGTCGTAGGTCAGGTTCTTCTGTTGAACCTGACGTCACGAATGCTGGCAAATAAAGACCTCAGCAAAGGTAGGTTCCCGATGTCAGGTTGAACTGCGCAACCTGACCTACGCGCTGAATCATGGTCAGCGATGTTACGATTTCGTGCAAGTAACCCTGGCTGCACCATTATAAATATCGATAACGCGGGATCATGCAAATCCCGCGGTTTTTTCCACAATTAACCAGAACAAGTCGCCAATCCGTCTATAATTCATCCAAACCGCTGCTACAAAAGGACATACCATGCTAGACCCTGAAATCCAAAAGAAATTGATCGCTGAAGGTCGCAAGTTTATGAAAAGCAACTCTCTCAGTCCGTATGACGACTTTGTATCGGACCAGGATCTCAAACTGCCGCAGCCACCGCTGGTCAAGGCGCCCATGACTGAGCAAGCCATGCCGCTTCCCAGGAATTTCGAAGACCTTGAGATGGAGCAAAATTTCATCACGCTGTTGACTGAACGCAAAAGCTCGCGGGTTTACACCCAGCAGCCCATCAGCTTGCTGCAGCTTTCCTTTTTGCTCTGGGCTACCCAAGGGATCAAAGACATCCGCGGCAAATCTTACGCCACTTTACGCACGGTTCCCTCTGGCGGCGCGCGCCATCCTTTTGAAACCTACCTGCTCGTGCAGCACGTGGAGGGATTGCAGCCGGGAGCCTATCATTACTTGCCCCTGGGTCACCAGCTCGAATTCCTGCATCCGGTGGAAGACCTGCCCGCAGCGATATCGCTCTCCCTCGAAGGGCAACGTTGGGCGGCAAAAGCCAGTGTGGTCTTTTATTGGAGTTTTTTGCCCTACCGCTGCGAATGGCGCTACGGCATTTGGGCGCATCGGGTTGCCTTGATCGATGCCGGTCATGTTGGTCAGAACCTGTACCTGGCCTGCGCCGCGCTTGGGCTTGGCACCTGCGCCGTCGCCGCCTTCGACATGGCAGTTTGCGACTCCCTGTTTGGTCTGGACGGCGAGGAGGAGTTCATCGTTTACACATCTCCGGTCGGCACCATTTCCCCTGCCGACCAGAAGTCGGAAAAAGCTTTTTACCAGTTTGTGGAAGATGAGGGTTTGTAGATAAACTGTGTTTTGCTTGTACACCCGGGCATTTCCATCGGGTGTACGATTTTGGTAGGATTAAGGGCAATTATGAGACGTGTTGCATGCAAAAGCAAAGATAAATGGGATATTGCCATTCCCGAGCGGCCCATATCGGAATCATTGCCGTCATACTGTCCACCTCGATTACAATTTGGTAACCTGGAAAAACGAAGAGGTTGTCAATGATCAGACGTGACAAAGTCAACTATTATCTCGACCTCGCTGAGATGGTCAGTCAGCGCGGTACCTGCTTGCGAAAGCAATATGGCGCGGTGATCGTCAAGAACGATGAGGTTGTTTCGACGGGTTATGTTGGCGCGCCGCGTGGAAGAGCCAACTGCATCGACCTGGGCTACTGCATCCGCGAGCAGATGCAAATCCCACGCGGGGAACGCTACGAACTCTGCCGCAGTGTGCATGCCGAAGCCAATGCCATTATCAGTGCCTCGCGCGAGCGTATGCTGAACAGCTCACTCTATCTTTCCGGGATTGACCTGAAGGATAATGGCAATTACGTGAAGAGTGCCAACCCCTGCTCGATGTGCAAACGGTTGATCATCAACGCTGGGATTGAGCAGGTGTTTATCCGTGATGATAAAGATAATTACCGCCGCATCGCCGTGCAGGATTGGGTCGACAACGACGAATCACTGACTGGCGTGATGGGTTATTGAATGTGAGAGGACTTACGCAATGAAGAACAGTGAAGTAACTCGTGTCGTGCATGGCAAACCGGCTGTAGATGGTGCCGGAGTTCGCCTGAACCGGGTTCTGGGGGGCAGTACCGTCGAGGATTTTGATCCCTTCCTGATGTTGGATTCATTCGACTCGCGCAATCCTGAGGACTACATCAGGGGCTTCCCGATGCATCCGCATCGCGGCATCGAGACTATTACCTACCTGGTAGCGGGCGAGATTGCGCATGAGGACAGCCTCGGCAATAAGGGTCTGATCACCTCCGGCGCCTGCCAGTGGATGACGGCTGGCAGCGGCATCCTGCACCAGGAAATGCCGCAGGAAGCTGAGCGCTTGCTGGGGCTGCAGCTTTGGCTGAACCTACCCGCTGCCGAAAAAATGACCACGCCAAAGTATTTTGACATCGAACCGCAGGATATGGGTTTGGTGGAAGAAAATGGCGGATTCGTGAAGGTCATCTCCGGCGAGTATAAGGGTGTACGGGGAGTGACTCCACACCACATCCAGGCCACACTGCTGGACGTGAAGCTCGACGAAGGGCAGGGCATTGAGATACCTGTAAAACCAGGCGAGACAGTTTTTGTCTTTCTGATCGAAGGCGCGGGCATGCTCAATGGAGAGATTTTTGAAGAGAAAACTGCTCTGCTGCTGGGCGAGGGAGAACTGGTGGAGGTATGCGCCCTGCCAGGAGAGGTTGTGCGTTTCATCCTGGCTTCAGCGCCCCCGCTGCACGAGCCGGTTGCCTGGGGTGGACCGATCGTGATGAACACGCGTGAAGAACTACAGCTGGCGTTTGACGAACTCAGAGCCGGAACATTTATTAAGTAAGAAGGAGCGACCATGAAGCAATTTGATGTTGTAGTATTAGGAGCAGGACCTGGCGGTTACGTCGCGGCGATCAAAGCCGCTCAACTGGGTAAGAAAGTTGGCATCATCGAGCGGGAGTACCTGGGTGGAGTGTGCCTGAACGTCGGCTGCATCCCCTCCAAGGCACTTTTGAGAAACGCTGAACTGGCATATCTTCTGCGCACCGAAGCAAAAGAATTTGGCATCAGCTTCGACAACCTCCAGCTCGACTATGCGGCCGCATATAAACGCAGCCGGGAGGTGAGCCAGCGGCTGACCAAGGGTATCAGTTTCCTGATGAAAAAGAACAATATCGAAGTCATCAACGGCGAAGGCAAATTGACGGCTCCGGGTAAGCTCCTGGTGGCGCTCACGGACGGCGGCGAAGAGGAAGTGCAGGCGCAGGACGTCATCCTGGCTACCGGCGCGCATGCCACCGTGATCCCCGGCATGGAGCCTGACGGCACAAAAATCCTGGATTACAAGCACGCGATCATGCTCGAGAGCCTGCCGAAATCCGCTGTGATCATTGGCGGAGGGGCAGTCGGGATCGAGTTTGCGACGGTTTGGAGCGGCTACGGCGTGGAAGTGAGCGTGGTGGAAATGCTCCCGCACATCCTGCCCAACGAGGATGAAGAAGCCGCTGCTGAGCTTGCCAAAGCCCTGAAAAAACGCGGTGTGAAAGTTTTTGCTGGCACGAAGGTAAAGAGCGTTGAGCGTACGGAGACTGGCACCAAGGTGCTGATCGAGAGCGAAAAGGGTGAAGAAACCCTCGAAGCTGAGGGGACCCTTGTGGCGGTGGGCTTTAAGCCCAATTCCGAGGGGATCGGCTTGGAAGAGGTAGGCGTCGAAACCGACAAGCGCGGGTTCGTGGTGGTGGATGAGCGCATGCACACGAACGTACCCGGCATCTGGGCGATCGGCGACCTGACTGGCAAATTGCTCCTTGCCCATACAGCTTCAGCGATGGGGATTATCTGCGCGGAGAATATCGCTGGCAAGGAACCGCGAACCCTGGATTACCGCATGATCCCACGGGCAACCTATTCCTCGCCGCAGGTTGCGTCTTTCGGCTACACTGAGGCCCAGGCGAAGGAGGCAGGCTTTGCGGTGAAGGTTGGCAAGTTCAACTTCCAGGCTAACGGCAAGGCGCTCGGCTTGGGAGAGTACCAGGGCTGGGTGAAGATCATCACCGACGAGAAATACGGTGAGATTTTGGGTGCCACGATCGTCGGACCTGATGCGTCTGAGCTGCTGCCCGAGCTGGTTCTGGCCCAGGCGAATGAACTCACGGTGGAGGAGATTGCCCATTCTGTCCACGCTCATCCCACGTTGGCTGAAGCGTTGATGGAAGCGGCTGAAGCTGCGCTTGGCAGCGCGATTCACAGTTAGAACCATTAAGAATCACAAGTCGGGATGAGGCTTTTTACCTCATCCCGATTT
>WOZA01000006.1 GCA_011620505.1 Anaerolineaceae bacterium | reverse complement strand
TTTGTTTACTTTAGGAGAAAACTATGAAGAAACGCACTATTTTTTTGTCAATCAGTCTTGCACTAATGATCCTCCTTTCAGCATGCGCTAATCCCGCTTCACCAGCCGACCAAACCCCCGCTGCCAATACAGGCGAACAGGTGCTGTTGGTTTGGGATCAGTTTTACCGGGATGAGGAGAGCAAAGTTATGGAGACCTTAAATGCTGAATTTGAGGCTGCCCACCCCGGCGTGAAGATTCAGCGTGAGGTTAAAGTGCTTGCGGATCTCCAGACTACAGTCAAACTTGCCCTCGGCAACGCAGATGGTCCTGATGTAGCCCAGGTCAACCAGGGGCGCAACGACATGGGTGCCCTGGTGGAAGCCGGGCTTTTACTGCCGCTCAACCCCTATCTGGAAAAATACAGCTGGGGCAGTGTCTTCTCCACCAGTGTCGCCAGCCGCAACAGCTTTACCGAAGACGGCAAGACCTTCGGTACGGGCAATCTTTATGGTGTTAGCCCAACTGCGGAAGTAGTGGGTGTTTTCTACAATAAAGACATCTTCAAGAAAAATGGCTGGGATATTCCCACCACGTTTGAGGACTTCGAAGCTTTGCTTGCAAAGATCAAAACTGCTGGGATTACCCCGATCTCATTTGGCTCATTGGATGGCTGGAACGCTATTCATGAATACAGCGCTATTCAACATTTACTCGTCTCGCTGGATTACATCAATAATCTTACCTATGGTGTCAATAATGTCAGTTTTGACATCCCCGAGAATCGCCAGGCTGCCCAAATCCTGCAGGATTGGGCAAAGGCCGGTTATTTCACCGAGGGCTTTCCCGGCATTGGCTATGATGACTGCAACAATCTCTTCAAAGCTGGAAATGGCGCCATGACCATCACGGGTTCCTGGTTGGCACCGGAACTGATGGTTGGGACTGACCAGGAATTTGGTTTCTTCCTGTTACCTCCATTTTCTGGCAAAACCGGTCTGGCAATTGGTGGTGTGGGCATCCCCTTCGCCATCCGCAAAACCACTGAAAAGCAAGACCTTGCTGCTGAATACCTCAATTGGATGATCAGCCCCCGCGCAGCCGAGCTTTGGGCAGAAGCTGGTATGTTGCCTGCGATGGCACTTCCCGAAGACAGCAAAGTGGACACCAATAATCTCTTTGGTGATACTCTGAATGCCTGGAATGCCATCAACAAAGGAAACGCTGTCGGTCATTATATCGACTGGGCAACCCCAACTTTCTATGACACTCTGGTTGCTGAATTGCAGAAACTCCTTGGGGGTATTTCAACCCCAGCCAATTTTACCGAAGCAGTTGAAGCGGATTATAGCGCTTACCTGCAGTCTAAATCGGAATAGGTATCTTACCCAAAGACCGGCGCACTACGCACCGGTCTTTTTCATTTACCCATGGCACATGTGACGAATAAATATCCTGGAGAATCGCGCTGGAAGGGTTTGTGGTACCTCCTTCCAGCCTTGCTGGTGTATCTCCTCTTTACTTTTTTGCCCATCCTCGAAACCATTCGCAGCAGTTTCTACCAATGGGATGGTTTCAGCCAGAATCGAACCTGGATCGGTCTTGCCAACTATGTTGAGCTTTTTACTGACCCCAAGTTTCATAATGCCATCCGTAACAACCTGGTTTTTGTTATTTTCTTCAGCATCATCCCAATCCTGATAGGCCTCTTTCTGGCCTCTCTCCTGAGTCGCCGCCCAATTCCCGGATTTGCCTTCTTCCGTACCGCGCTTTTTCTGCCCCAGGTCATCAGCATGGTAGTCGTCGGTGTCATCTGGCGTTGGATGTTCAACCCTACCTTTGGACCCATCAACATATTTCTCCGCCAGATTGGCTTGGATGTTTTCGCGATCAGTTGGCTGGGCGATTTCACCTGGGCATTGCCTGCCGTGGGCAGTATCGGAACCTGGGTGCAGTACGGCTTCTGCATGGTGCTTTTCCTGGCAGGAATGCAGCACATCCAGGAAGAGTATTACGAAGCCGCCAGTCTGGATGGCGCCAATGCTTTTCAGCAATTTATTCACATCACGGTTCCAGGGCTTCGTTCCGAGATTGCCGTAGCCCTGGTGACCACCATCATCGCAGCCCTGCGCGTCTTTGACCTGGTCTATACAACCACGCGGGGGGGACCGGGCGAGTCAACCATGGTTACCGGATTTCTCATCTATCGTGCCGCCTTCACCAATAATCGCATCGGCTATGCTGCTGCCATCGCCACCATCCTTACTCTGATTATTCTGATTATTTCGCTGTTTATTCGCCGCTTTCAACGACAGGGAGTTGAGGAGAGCGCATGAAATATCCATGGAAGAAACTCCTCCCCCGTTACCTTATCCTGATTGTGTTCATGCTCGTGGTACTCGTCCCCATCTGGGGTATGTTCACCAGTGCTTTCAAGACCAGTACTGAAGTGATGGGGGGACCTTTCTCGCTTCCAAGCGATTGGAGCCTGGCAAATTTTGAACAGGCATGGCGAGTAGGACGTTTCAGCGTCTTTTTCAAGAATAGCGTTATCGTTGCAGCTGCAGTTGTGATTTCCAGCGTGTTTCTATCCACGTTGAGCGGGTACGCCTTTGGCGCTCTGCCTCTGCCGGGAAAGAATTGGCTCTATCCTCTCATTCTAATTGGCTACATGGTACCCTTTGAGGCTGTTATCATCCCCCTTTACAACTTGATGGACTCCGTCGGAATTACTGACACGCTCTGGGCGCTGATTCTCCCCCAGGTCGGTCTGAGTATTTCTTTTGGCACGATGTGGATGGCTTCATTTTTCGAAAATACTCCCAGGGAATTAACTGACGCTGCCACCATTGATGGCTGTTCCAGGTGGCAGACGCTATGGTACATCCTCTGGCCAATCGCGAGACCTGCTGTAACTACGCTGGTTGTCCTGATTTTCATGTGGACCTGGAACGAGTTTCTGCTTGCCCTCGTCATGGTGCAAAACGAGGCCCTGCGAACTTTGCCAGTGGGTTTGGCATTCTTCCAAGGCAAATATACAGCCAACATCTCCCTGATGGCAGCTGGAGCTATCATCGTCGCCCTTCCGACAATCCTGATTTATGTCCTTTTCCAGCGATTCTTCATCCGCGGCATGCTCGGTGGCGCCGTGAAGGGATAATCACTTACTTTACAAATATCCCTTTTTACAAACGAAACCTCAACAAACGCATCACCCATTCTTTCCCTCCACCTCTACAATTTTTTGCGTTCCAGTCGTTTGCTTTCTATAATTATTCTAAAAGCATGGAAATTAGACGATATGGATAACAAAAATCAAGAATTACCTTTATCACCGGAAGAACTTATCGCAGACTATCGTCTCGGATATCGCTCAAGACAGGCTTCCATCATCGGTCGCCGTGAGGTTCTGACCGGTAAAGCTAAATTTGGCATCTTTGGCGACGGCAAGGAACTCCCCCAACTGGCAATTGCTCATATATTCGGCAAAGGGGATTGGCGTTCAGGGTATTACCGAGATCAAACCTGGATGATGGCGCTTGACTTGCTCACGCTTGAAGAATTCTTCGCTCAACTCTACGCGCATGCCGACCCGAAATTTGACCCTAACGGTGGCGGTCGCAATATGACTGGGCACTTCTTGACCCAATTGATCGACGAAGATGGCAACTGGCTCAAACAAACCGACCGCTACAACTCCTCGGCAGATATCGCTCCGACTGCTGCCCAGATGCCCCGGTCTGTCGGCCTTGCGCTGGCTTCGGTACTCTATCGCAAGAACGCAGAGCTGAAGGAGTTTGATACCTTCAGCAACAATGGCAACGAAATCACCTGGATATCCATCGGCAATGCATCAACCGCTGAAGGTCACTTCTGGGAAGCGGTCAATGCCATTGGTGTTCTCCATGCCCCGGCAATTATCAGTATCTACGATGATGGCTATGGCATCTCGGTACCCAACGAATTTCAAATGGTGAAAGAAAATATCTATGCGATCCTGCAAGGTTTTCAGCGGATTCCCTGCCCGGCCGAGCAATGTGACCGCGGATATGACATCTACCAGGTTCCTGCCTGGGATTATCCCGCCCTGCTTCGAACCTACCAGGAAGCTGCAGACACGGCCCGCAAGTATCACATTCCCGCCTTGGTGCACGTCACTGACGCCACTCAACCCCAGGGGCACTCCACCTCAGGCTCTCAAGAACGTTATAAATCGAAAGAACGCCTGGAGTGGGAGCACGATTTAGACTGCCTGCGCCGTTTCCGCCAGTATCTGATTGATAACAACGTCGCTACAGACGAGCAGTTGAGCGAATTTGAGGCAGAAGACAAGAAAACTGTTGAACAAGCCCGCAAGAAAGCTTGGGAGAACTTCCAGGGTCCCATCAAAGAGTTTGTTAAGACCGCCTCCCAAGGGCTTTCTGAGCTGGCAGCCAGCGCTTCAACCCAAAAGGCAGAAATCGAGGCCATTAATAATCGCCTTGTCAGTATACAAGATCCTATCTTTAGCGATGCCGCTTCTGCCATTCACCAGGCACTGGTTCTTACAAAGGATCATCCAACGGAATCCCGTAAAGCGTTGGTTAATCTCTCGACCAGCCTGGAAACAGAACGCCAGGCATATTACAACAAGTTCCTTTTCTCAGACTCCGTTAGATCGCCTTTGAAAGTGAAACCAGTTGAAGCAAAGTACAGTGAGGGTTCTCCAACCCTGATGGGTTTTGAAGTTCTCAACAAAGCTTTCGACGAAATTCTTGCCCGCCAGCCCTTAATGGTTGCATTTGGTGAAGATGTTGGCCATTTGGGCGATGTCAACCAGGCATTCCGTGGCTTGCAGGAAAAGTACGGTCCTTTACGGGTTTCTGATACAGGTATTCGCGAAGCCACTATTTTGGGGCAGGCCATTGGTCTCGCTCTGCGCGGATTCCGACCAATTGCAGAAATTCAATATCTCGATTACCTGCTTTACGCGCTCCAGACCATGGCGGATGACCTTGCCAACTTGCGCTGGCGCACAGCAGGTCGCCAACAGGCTCCCGTGATCATCCGCACGCGTGGTCATCGACTTGAGGGTATCTTCCACTCGGGTTCACCGATGGCTGGCATTATCGACCTCATACGGGGCATCCACGTGGCAGTTCCTCGCAATATGACCCAGGCGGCAGGTTTCTACAATACTTTGATAGAAGGGGATGATCCTGCCTTGGTCGTCGAAGTTCTGAATGGCTACCGTCTCAAGGAACGCTTGCCAGACAATCTCGCGGAATTCAAACTTCCTCTCGGTGTGCCCGAGGTGCTCAGGGAAGGAAAGGATCTGACCCTGGTGACCTATGGAGCCACCGTGCGCATTGCCCAACAAGCGGCCGAAAGACTGGCACAGGTTGGCATTGACGTGGAGCTGATTGACGTTCAGACTCTGCTGCCTTTTGACCTCAATCACATGATCGTGGACTCTCTCAAGAAAACTTCGCGGGTGCTTTTCGTGGACGAGGATATGCCCGGCGGCACTACTGCTTATATGATGCAGGAAGTTCTGGAGAAGCAAGGCGGTTACCCATGGCTGGATTCTGCTCCGCGCACGCTCAGTGCTGCCAACCACCGCCCGGCTTACGGTACCGATGGGGATTATTACAGCAAACCAAACGCGGAAAGCATTTTCAACGCGGTTTATGAAATCATGCGGGAGAGCGACCCCAATCGCTTCCCTGCCATTCTTTAGGAGGATCAATGGCTACGAAATTAATCGCCCCAAAACCGGGCGAAGGTGTGGAAGAACTCACAGTGGTTACCTGGCTCAAACAAGTCGGAGACCATGTGGAAGAATTTGAGTCCGTGGTGGAACTTGAAACTGACAAAGTCGTGACCGAGTTCCCCAGCCCGGTGTCGGGTACCCTACTGCGCATCGACGTAGCCGCTGGGGATACTGTGCAGGTTGGCGAGACTATGGGGCTGATCGGCGAACCGGGAGAGTCTTTGGACGAAGAGACTGAAAAACCCGCACAAGTTCCGCAAGCAGAAGAAGCTCCGGTTGAAGTGGTTGAACAGGAACAACCTGAGGTTGCAGAAAAACCTGCAGCCAAAGCAAGCTTCCTTTCCCCGTTAGTCAGGAAAATGCTCGACGAGCACCAGCTTGACCCAGAGCAGATCCAGGGCACAGGTGCGGGGGGTCGGATCACAAAGCAGGATGTCGAGGCATACCTGGCCAGCCCGAAGAAAGAATCCCCCGGTACGCCCGAATCCAAAACTGAGGAGAAAGAAAAACCGGTGCAGCCTGCCAAAGCAGCACCGGTACCCACGGACATTCCAGGCGTCCTCATCCCCCATACCTCCACGCGCAGGCAGATTGCTGCCCGCATGGTTGAGTCAGTTCATACCTCGCCGCACGTGTTGACCGTTATGGAGGTGGACATGAGCCGCGTGCTGGCTCATCGCAAGGCAAATAAAGAAGAATTTGCTGCGAATGGGGTCAATCTGACACTGACGGCATATTTTATTGCAGCTTTGGCAAAAGCGTTGAGTAAGCATAAAGTCATCAATGCCACTTGGACGGACGAAGGGCTTTTCACTTACACCGATGTCAATATCGGCATGGCGGTGGCGCTGGGAGAAGGTGGATTGATCGTGCCAGTTATCAAGCAAGTACAAAATCTGTCTTTGAGAGGTATCGCCGCCCAAGTTAATAGCCTGGCTGAACGCGCCCGCAATAAAAAGCTCTCCCCAGAAGACGTTCGTGGAGGGACCTTTACACTTACCAACCACGGCACAGCTGGCTCGCTGTTTGCCATGCCCATCATCAACCAACCCCAACTGGGCATCCTGGGTACAGGTGTCATGCAAAAGCGCGCGGTCGTGATAACCGATGAGAATGGCAATGATTCGATCGCCATCCGCCCCATGGTTTATCTTTCACTCGTTTTCGATCACCGCGCAATCGACGGCGAAAGTGGTGATAACTTCCTGGCGGATGTGAAGAAGACCTTGGAAAACTGGTCAGATTAGGGTTGTTGTAGTTACATTCGTAGGCAGGAATGAATCCGTAGAAGCGATACTAAAGCTCGAGTTTTGATGGGTTCACTCGGGAAAAAACCCTTCGAATTGCTGTCTTATCAGGACAAAACACAACAAAAACAGGGCTCTTGTTCCACCGAACAGGCCTTGTTTTTGTT
>WOZA01000077.1 GCA_011620505.1 Anaerolineaceae bacterium | reverse complement strand
TGCTTGAGTAACTTGTTACGGTCCGCCTTATTCCCCACCTTCAACTCTGGCATTCCGGCAAGGTGGCAATTGACATGCGGTGTATGCGTCTCAGTCAGTAGTTTCCTCAGCTTTTCAAAGTCGAGTTTCTGAACCTCGCCCCTGCCGACGGTAATATCCAGGTGTAAATAAACAGGCTTTACCGCTGTAGCAGCCTTCAGCAGCCCATCCCACTCAGGGCATTTAAACAGATCAAAATCGAGCTTGCCAGCTTTTACCAGCTCAGCCAGTTTGGTCGAGTAGTTGACAGCGAAACGCATCCCTGACCTCATGCTGCCGAAACTTCTGTCTCTTGATCTGCAAAGGGGTTGTACTTGGTTTCCAGATCGTGGCGGAATTGCTTGGTGTAGAGGTTATAGTAATGACCCCTTGCGCGCATCAGGCTCTCGTGGTTTCCCTGCTCAATGATCTGTCCACCTTCAATGACCATGATCAAATCCGCTGATTTGATGGTCGAGAGGCGGTGGGCGATGATGAAACTGGTGCGCCCACTCATCAACTGGTGCATACCCTTTTGGATCAAAGCTTCCGTCAGTGTATCCACCGAGCTGGTTGCTTCATCCATGATGAAGATGTCTGGATCCGCCAGCAGGGCACGCGCGATGCTGATGAGCTGTTTTTGTCCTACCGAGAGTTGATTACCACCTTCGCCAACGTCCTGATCGTAACCCTTCTCAAAGTTCATAATGAATTCGTGCGCGCCTGCCAGTTTTGCGGCCTCTTCGATCTCCTCATCCGTCGCATCCAGACGCCCGTAACGCAAGTTGTCGCGAATACTGCCCGAGAAGAGGTGCGGAACCTGCAAGACGACTCCGATGCGGGATTGGATGTCCTCGAGGGAGTACTGCGTGTAGTCATGACCGGCAATCCGGATCACCCCATCGGTTGGCTCATAAAAGCGGCACAGTAAGTTGACAATTGTAGTTTTGCCGCCACCAGTCGTGCCGACCAAGGCCACATTCTGCCCCTGAGGAATATGAAAGCTCAGGTTCTTAATCACCGGTTCGTCATCATCGTAGTGGAAAGAAACATTCTCAAATTCCACATCTCCAACAAGCGAGTCCACCGGCAACAAGTTTTCACGATTGCGAATTTCCGGCTGCATATCCAAAAGAGAAAAAACTCTTTCTGAAGAGGCGACAGCGTTTTGCATCTCGGCATAAACCCGCGCCAGGTCTTGAATAGGCCACAAAATCATCATGATGTACGAGATAAAAGCCTGCAAAACGCCAACCGTCATCGTCCCGCCTGCCACCTGCAGCCCGCCCCGCCAAAGGATCAGCACCAGCGAGATGGCGCTGATGGTCTGGATGGTGGGCAGGTAGATGGCAGAGAGAAACACTGCACGGTAACTTTCCTCGTACATATTCGTGGAAAGCACCTTAAAATCTTCGAGGTTCTTTGCTTCACGCCGCAGCGCTTTGACTACTCTGACACCGGTGATATTTTCGTTCAACGCGGCAGTCATCTTCGAGTTTGCCTTGCGCGATTGGCGGTAGTGGTGATAGATCTTCACGCGGAACTTGAACGACACGATGATCATGACCGGCAAAGACAGCAAGACGATGAGAGCCAGCGTCAGGTTCAATTGCAGCATAAAGTACATCGCGAAACTGATGTTCGTCACTGCCCAAATCGTGTCCTGTACGCCCCAGGTTAGCAAATCTGCCATTTTCTCGGTGTCTGAGGTCACGCGCGACATAATCCACCCCAGAGGGGTTTTGCTGAAGTACGAAAGCGATAAACTCTGCAGGTGATGGAAAAGGTTCTTTCGAAAATCGTAACGCAGTTGCTCCGCGAGCAGCCCCATAATGTAGATCATGATGAAGAAACCGAACATCTGCGCCAGGACAATCAGGGCGTAGTTACGGAATAAGCTGATTATCATCGGCAGGTTTTTTGCCACAATGCCTTCATCGATGATGCGTTTGTTGAGCACGGTGAAGTAAGCGTCCAGGAATGATACCAATGAGATGCCGACAACCGCCAGCAGCATTTGTGGCCAATAGGGCTTTAAAGCCTTCAATAGCCGCCCAACAACACCACTTTTCAGGCTGACAACGTCGTCCAGTTCTTCTTCGTTATATTGATTCGACATGCTCAATTTCCTCTTGCAGGGCACTATCAATCCGAGCCTGGATGTCGTAAATGTCCTTATAAATTCCTGCCTGGTTAAGCAAAACCTCATGCTCGCCCATCTGAATGATCTTTCCCTTGTCAAAAACCAGGATCAGATCAGCATTCATGATGCTTTGAATGCGATGCGCGATGATAAATGTGGTCCGGTTGGTCATCAGGCGGTCCAGCGCCGCGCGGATCTCCACCTCGGTTTCCATATCAACCGACGACGTGGAGTCATCCAAAATCAGGATGCGTGGGTTGAGTAGCAGTGTGCGGGCGATTGCGATGCGTTGTTTCTGCCCACCCGAAAGTGTCACACCCCGTTCGCCGACCAACGTGTCATACCCGTGCCTGAAGCCAAGGATAACATCGTGGATTGCGGCTTCGCGGGCAGCTTCCTCAATCTCTTCCTGGCTGACCTCGCGGTGCACACCGTAGGTGATGTTGTCACGGATCGAGCAGGAGAACAAAAACGGCTCCTGTTCCACGATCCCGATCTGCGAGCGCAGGAATTCGCGCGAGTACTCGTTCAGATTGACTCCATCGAGCAGAATCTGCCCTGATGTCACGTCATAAAACCGCGGCAGCAGGTTCACCAGCGAGGTCTTCCCCGAACCGGTCGACCCGAGTAGCGCCACCACCTGTCCGGCATCGCAAGAGAAGCTGACATCATCCAGCACCAGGAAATCCTTTTCATAGGCAAAACTGACGTGCTCGAAAGTGATCTGCCCTTTGATGCCGTCTTTTGGTTGATAGGTGGCACTCTTCATATCTTCTTCCGGTGCTTCCATCACCACTGAAATACGCCCAAAAGACACCAAAGCCCGCGAGGTATCGATGATGAGCCGACCAAGGTTGCGGATCGGCCAGATCAGCCAGCCCAACAGCCCGATAAAGCTCAGGTACTGACCAAGCGTCATAACCCCATTCAGCACCATCGTGGCGCCGTAGAAGCTGCTTCCGATGTTTTGTGCTGAGCAAATGATGTCCGACAGCGGCCAGAATAAGGCATGCATCCAGTTGAACTTCCTGCCCAGGCGGAACTTCTCAGCATTTTCTTTGTCAAATTTTTCGATCTCGTAATTCTGTCGGGCAAAAGCCTTCACCACTCGCACGCCGCTCAGATTCTCCTGCAGATCCGTGGTCAAAATCGCGCCTTGCTCCTGGTACGCTTCGTAGGCTTTGGAAAGCCGTTTGAAGAAGATGATCGATATCACCAGGACGATCGGAATGATGATGATCGAGACCAAGGCCAGCCGAAGGTTTATCCGGGCGATGGCGACAAACGAAATGATAAAGATCATGACAATCCGCCCGACGCTGATTGCCTGTTCAGCAAAGAACCGGCGCAGAGTGTCCACATCGGAGGTGGCACGTTCCAACAAGTCACCGGTCTTCGACTCGGAGTGATAGCTGTAAGAGAGCCGCTGGATGTGATCGAAGAGATAGTCGCGCAGCCGGCGGGTCGTGTTTTCGGCAGTGAAGTTAGCCATCCAGCTGCTCATGAAACTCGAGAGTGCCTGGAGAGCGATCAATGCGCCAAAGCCCAACGCCGAGAGCGTCAGTTCGCGCCCCATCAGCCCTTCGTTCATCATGCGGTCGATAAAGCTGCCCAAAAAGAGATACATACCCGTCCGGGCAAAAGCCGCCAGGGCAAGAAAAATCGTCGAGACGAAATAATGAAAATGATAACCGCGCATTAAATGCCACAGGCTCAGCAACTTATTCTTGTTGCCGAGCACTTTCGACATATCAAGCGCGATATAGGGTTCTTTTTGCTTGCTCACTCTTGCTCCAATACAGCCAAAACAGGCTCTCAGCTTGTGCTGACAAAATGAGAAGTATAAACGGCTGAATCTATAGAGTCAAAGGTTTTTTACATTATTGCCAGTTAGTGCAACGGAAATTTCGGCACTAACTGCCGTGAACAGAGCCTTCGTTCACTTTTCTTGTCACAAATTGAAGAGAATGCTCAATGACTTTCTCCTGTTCGCATCCCAGTAAGATCACATGCGGCGACTCTTTCAGGATTACCAGCTCGAGCTCTTTGGAAGCAAGTTTTTCTCTCAACAGCTCACTGCCAGCCAGCCCAATGGTGGCGTCTTTTTCGCTGAAAAAAGCCAGCGTGGGTTGCGTCACGCTGCCCAGTGCTTTTTTGGCTGCGTTTTGCAGCCTCAGGAGCTCAACCACGCCTTTGAGTGGGTAGACGTTGTAGCCCTTCCAGGGCATGTCATCCCTGGTGTTCTTCTTGGCGAGATATTTCATCACATACTGCAGCCCGTATGCTGCCCGCATATTGCGCATAGCCAGGGCTGGCGCGTAGAGCAGTAGTCCCGTGATCTTTGGGGTTTTTGCGGCCAGCACCAGGCAGAGCAGCCCGCCCATCGATTGCCCTGCCACCCATACTTCATCGCACTGGCTGCTCAACTTCTCATATTCGCTTTCGGCGGTCTGAACCCAATCCTGCCAGCGGACCTTGTTCAGATCATCCGGGTGTGTGCCGTGCCCGGGCAGCAGCGGCGCGCTCACGGTATGGCCGGCAGCATGTAAACGCTCGCCCAAAGGTCGCACTTCGGCGGTCGTGGCAGTGAAGCCGTGCAGCAACAAAAAACCAGTCTTCCCCCCTTGATAATAGAAAGACGAGCCATCCAACTCCGGGTGTTCCATGTAATTATCCGCCATAAG
This sequence comes from Anaerolineaceae bacterium, assembly GCA_011620505.1. GTDB lineage: Bacteria > Chloroflexota > Anaerolineae > Anaerolineales > Anaerolineaceae > Mesolinea. The sequence continues at coordinate 2,351 of WOZA01000077.1, read as the reverse complement.
TCCTCCGAGGCAATTGTATCAAATTACTCGTTGGTATTTCCTCCGATCCTGTTTATGGAATATTTTTCTTACCCTCAAAAAAAAGCGACCCATGCGGGTCGCCTTTAAGTCAAATCAAAAACGCTTACTGCTCCCAGAACTCCAATTTATCCACACTTGTCTTGAAGTTGATGGTGCCGGCGGACATCGAAAGGAAGCCAAACGTTCCGGCATCGGGTAATCTGTCATCCGTTGCCGACCCAACCTTTGTGCCGTTGATATAAAAGTCAAATTGGTTTCCCTTCGCCAGAATCCCAATGCGGTTGGCCTCATTGGCTGGTTTGAAAGCATCGCTGCTTTGATAGTCAACAATATTGATGATCTGGTTATCCTTTGTATAGAAGCTGAACCCCCATTTGCCGTCGCAGGTGACGCCCATGTAGTAAAACTGCTGGGACTCATCCCAGCGGATCACCAATCCAAAACGATCTTCCCCGCTGCAGTTGGGGCGGGTGATGGTGGCTTCAAAATAGGCATCCTTCACTTCCGGGTAGGTGGTGTACCAGCTGCTCCAGTAGGGTGTGCCCTTGGAGAACATGTGCAACTGCCCGCCAGAAACGGTTATCAGGAGCCAATCATCCTCATAAGGCCAGCCGCCTGCAGCAGAAAAATCCTCCAGGAAGTCCGGCTCGCCCAGTTGCGCCACGGGGTCGCCAGAGGTTGGCTCCTGCGTGGCAGTGGCAGCCTCTGTGGCTGTTGCCGTGGGTTCTGGGGTCTTGGTCGCGGTGGGTTGGGGCTCGGTGGTTGCGGCTTCGGTTTCTGTAACGCTCGGTTCCGTAGCGATTTCTGTCGCCACCTCGCCGGTTGCTTCAACGGTTTCCGTTACGCGGGTCGGCTCAGGCACCAGAGTGGTCTCCGGAGCGTTGGTAAGGATCAGCGCCACGTTGGTCTGCACGACCTCCTCACTGCTGAGTTCATCTGTGGGATAATTGCATGCCGACAGCATCAAACAAATCAAGAGAACAGGAATTATTTTTTTCATTGTCACTTCCTTCACTTTTCTTTGCCTTGATAGTTGCAATAATTGGTCCAAAAGACCAGTTCGGTAGATTAACACTTCTTAACACAGCGTTTATCTACTAGGTTATTATAATGAAATGAACCGAAATCGGTTCTGGTGCGTTAATAAACAATAAACGAAACACGAAAAGGATTCATATGGATTTATTTACTAAATGTCAAAATTTTGAGGATGTAGCCATCCTCCGCCAAGCCGGCACTTACCCCTACTTCATCCCATTGGACCGCAGCGAAGGCACTGAAGTCATCTATGAAGGTCGCCGGATCATCATGTGCGGCTCCAATAACTACCTGGGGCTTACCACCAATCCCAAAGTGCGCGAAGCCGCCAAGAATGCCATCGACCTCTACGGCACCAGCTGCACGGGTTCGCGCTTCCTGAATGGCAACATGACCATCATCGAAGACCTCGAGCGGGAGCTGGCTGAATGGGTTGGCAAAGACGCTGCCCTGGTTTTCTCAACCGGCATGCAGGTCAACCTCGGCACCATCAGCGCACTCGTCAGCAAGGACGACATTGTCATCCTCGACAAAGAAGACCACGCCAGCATCGTTGACGGCGCCCGTTTAAGCATGGGCAAGATCGAACGCTTCCGCCATAACGACATTGGGCATCTTGAGCGCGTGCTCAAAAGCCTGCCCGCCGAATGCGGAAAACTATTGGTCGTGGATGGGCTCTTCAGCATGGAAGGCGATATTGCCCCCTTGCCCGAGATCATTCCCCTTTGCCAAAAGTATGGCGTGCGTCTGATGGTGGATGACGCCCACGGCATCGGCGTGCTTGGCGAGGGTCATGGCACTGCCGCTCATTTTGGCGTGACCGACCAGGTGGACCTGATCATGTCCACTTTCAGCAAGTCCTTTGCCTCCATTGGCGGCTTTGTGGCTGGCGACTTCCCCGTCATCGACTACGTCAAGCACCATGCCCGCAGCCTGATCTTTAGCGCCAGCATCCCGCCCGCCAACACCGCCACCGTCCTGGCAGCCCTGCAGGTCATGCGCGAGGAGCCCCAGATGGTCGCTGCCCTCAAAGCCAACGGCGACTTCATGCGCGAGGGGTTCAGATCGCTTGGGTTTAACATCGGTAATTCCGTCACCCCCATTATCCCGATCATCATTGGCGATAATGACCTCACCTTCAAGATGTGGCGCGACTTGTTCGATGCGGGCGTGTTCGTCAACCCTGTGATTGCCCCCGCCACTGCCCCTGGTCGCCAGCTGCTGCGCACCAGCTACATGGCCACCCACACCCGCCCGCAGCTCGAACGCGTGTTGGAGACCTTTGCAAAAGT
>WOZA01000047.1 GCA_011620505.1 Anaerolineaceae bacterium | reverse complement strand
ATTCCGGTGACTGCCTGGTTGCTGCTCCCGGAGGAGCAGGGTTATTGGTTTAACCTCGGGAATTACACCGAGGCAATGGCGCGTTACCAGGCATTCAAGATTTGGAGTGAAGAAAACCAGCTCGAGTGGGCGGCGGTTGGCCTGGACATTGAAACGGATATCAATGAACTGAAGGGTTTCACTGACAATCGTGGAGCCGCCATCCAAAAAGCACTCAGACGCCTGAAAGATACCAAGGCCTACCGACTGGCGAAAAATGCCTACGAAGCGTTGGTCGCGCAAATCCATGAGGATGGATATTTGGTTGAGAGCTATCACTTTCCCCTGATCGTGGATGACCGTGAGGCAGGTTCAACCGTTTTGCAGCGCGTGGCAGGCCTGGTGGAAATTCCGGTAGACCGGGAAGTTTTGATGCTGTATTCGAGCTTTTTCAGACCGCATGGACAGTCGGTGTTGTGGAGCTACGCCCAAAACGCCCAGGCGATTGGGATTGGCAGTACCGGTGGCGGCATTCAGGCAGCTGCGCTTGAGAATGCGCCCTATCTAAGTTGGGATGAGTTCGCGACCGATCTGCGCCTGGCACGCCGCAGCGGCAAGCCGATCTATGTTTTCAGCCTTGAAGGTTGTGTTTGGCAGGGGTTTTTGCCGCGCCTGGTTACTTTTGATTGGCAGGCTGAGGTCGAATTGCCCAGGACAGCCCTCGTCTCTGCTGGCAGAGGCGGATTGAAAGGACTACTGTGGGTAATTGAGCGTCCACTGGTAATCCTGGCGGGATTGGCGGGCGTGATTGGCACCGTGCTGATGATCAAATCCCATGGGAAATCGAAAAAGAACCGCAAGCAGTAGCCGCATCAGGCCGAGCAAAACCGCTAAACCTCCTCTTAATGTTATTTAGTAATAAATTGGATTAGTTGAAATTGTCCACAAGCCTTGCCCACTCAGCCATGCTGAGCGTTTCAGCCCGGCGGGAAGGCTCAATGTCAGCCTCAAGCAGCCTGGCTTCGACCTCATTGGCAGGCAGGCTCAAGCCAGCCGAAAGCGAATTGCGCAGCGTTTTGCGCTTCTGCCCAAAACCGGCATGCGCCAGCTTGAAAAACAGATCCAGCTGCGATGAGGGAATAAGCGGCTCGGGATGGAGGCGGATGCGCAGCACCGCCGAGTCCACATCCGGCGCGGGGAAGAAACTGCCTGCCGGGATCGTGCCGGCGATCTCCGGCTCACCGAAAACGAAAACCGATAGCGAAAGCAAGCTCATCTTGCCATCACGCGCCACAATGCGCTGCGCAACCTCTTTTTGAATGGTCAAGATAATGCGCGAAGGCTTGACAGCAGCTTCGAGCAAGTGGCGGATGATCGCGGAGGTGATGTAGTAGGGGATATTTGCCACCACCACGTAATTTTCCTGGCTAACGAGAGTCGCAGGATCAAGCTCCAGAATATCACCAGGCACTATCTGAACATTAGTAAAAGGCTTCAAAGCTTCCGTGAGCGGCTCGAGCATGTGGCGGTCAATCTCAACCGTGGTTACGCGCGTGCAAGTCTGTGCCAGCAGGTAGGTCAGGCTGCCCAAGCCTGCGCCAATTTCGAGCACCTCTTCGCTGCCAGAGAGTTCTGCGGCATCGACCACTTTCATCAGACCTGCCGGCTCCACCAGAAAATTTTGCCCCAGAGATTTCTTGGGCTGGATGTGGTAGCGCTTCAGCAGGGGCTGGATGTTCAGAAACTCAAGGCTCATGGCAATATCGCTGCAACATAGGCTGGCACGGGAGTCAGGAAGTAAATAACGGTCCAATCGTGCCAGGAGACGTAGTTTTCATCATCATACCCCAGGTCAATCCAATATCTGCCTGGGATACCGTAGCCCGAATCGGCGATGATGCCATGCCCGTAACCCGGCACATAAACTGGCTGCATCTCCAGGCCGTTGTACCATGAAGCCGCTACTGCCACAATTCCCTTGGTTAGGGGGAGGCCGGAGCGCGTCTGTGAGCCAGAAGATGATGGATGGTAAGAGGTGGCATAAACGCTCACCTTGCGCCAGTATTCAATCGTCTGGCCGTCTACCACTTCGGTTTTGATGACCACCCTGGTTCCTCTGCCCAAAACCGCATCGGCGGGGTCGGAAGCTTTCCAGGGACCTTCCTCCCGGGTGAGGACGATCACGCCATTCTCGACGCGGTTGCGCTGGCGCGAAACAACCAACCCAACCTGACCCGGAGTGATTACCGAGGTTGTGTCCAACTCGGCTTCGGGGTCAAGTTGATAGGTGTAATTGAAGGCGGTCTCATCCTTGACCAAGGTGATACTTTCCGCGCCCTGGATGAGGCTGATCTGCCCGTTTTGTGGCAGAGGTTGGTCCTCGGGCGGGATGGAGCGGTCAAGGTTTTGAGGGGCAAGACCCAGTTCCGCCAGGGCTTCACCTACCGTGGGAGCGGCGGACATGCCGCTGAGGGTCTGATTGCCAAGGGTGACCGTCAGGCTTTTCGCCTTGGCTAGAGTGAACGTGCTTTGGTCTTGGAGTAAGGTGTCTGGCGGGGAGGAGAGGCGGTCCTCAGGCTGTAATTGGATGCCAGCTTCGGCGAGCGCTTCAGCCAGAGTGGCTTTTTGCGTGAAAAGTGTTCGGGTTTCGCCATCAATTTCCACTATGATTTGCTTTGCGGGGATAAACTGCAGCCTCGCTTCTGCGCCGATCGCTAATGGCTCATAAGGATTGATAATTTGATCATTGAGCAAGAGCAAATCTTTGGGGAAGAGATGGATCCCGGCTTCTTGCAGCAGGTTGGCTGGTAGTAGTTCCGGGCTTTGGAGCGACAGACTCTCACCACTGGTCTCAATTTTCACCAGGCGAGTGCGTTGAAGGCTCAGGCGGTTGGGCAAGCTCAGCGAAAAGGTGTCGGGATCGATCGAGGTGCGGTCATCTGGCTGGAGTTCGTAGTTAAGCTGGCGAAGGAGCCCGCGCAAGCTGAAAGCGATGGTTCGGACGTGCAAGGTCTGCCCATCCACAGTCAGTTGATAGGGGTGCCAAAGGTGGGCAAAGATTAAGCCAAGCCCGCTCAGGACGAGCGTGATGCTCAGCACAATCATCACTTTTCGTTGCTTAGTCATCAGAGCTTAAATGTATCACAGGCCTGAAAAACGTTGATCGCGGTGTCAATCTACTCCGGCGTGAGTCCTTGCTGAAGAATTTTCTGCAAAACATTCAACAGTCGGGCTTCCCATTCATCCTTGCTCAAATCGGCGATATTCACCCAATAGCCATTTTTACCAACCCGGACGCTCGGATCGATCTCGGGCAGCTTGCGGTCCTTGATGCCATTGGGCAAAGCAGGGTAAGAAAGCAGGATCTGGTTGTTGTTGATGCTGACAGATTCAATTCCTGCAGCTTCACCGCGCAATTTGACTTTCATCTGGAACAGGAGGTCCAACACTCCCTGTGGGAGTGGTCCAAAACGATCTGCGAACTCGATTTCTGTTTGAGCGATCTCGGCTTCACTGCGCAGAGAAGCGATCCGGCGGTAAAGCTTAAGCCGCAATTCCTGGTCGGGGATGTAGCTGGTGGGAATCTCGCTTGAAAGCGGCAGTTCGACGTTGATGTTGAGGCTGGGGGCTTCTATTGAAGTTTCGACTGGCAAGCCTGAATCGCTGCGCATAGCCCTGACAGCTTGACCGAGCAGCTTGGTGTAAAGGTGGAAACCGACTGCGGCAATGTAACCCGATTGGCGCGTGCCCAGCAGATCGCCTGCGCCGCGCATTTCCAGGTCGCGCATGGCGATAGCGTAGCCCGCGCCAAGTTGGGGATTGTCTGCCAGGACTTCCAGGCGTTCCTCGCCCTCAGGGGTGGGAGCCCGCCTCTTATCGCGGAAGAGATAAGCAAACGCGCGCTGAGCGCCGCGCCCAACGCGCCCCCGCAGTTGATACAACTGCGCGAGACCAAAAGTATCTGCGCGGTCCACGATCAGAGTATTGGCATTCGGGATATCAAGCCCGGATTCAATGATCGAAGTGCACAGGAGCACGTCGATTTGCCCGGCGGTAAATTGCTGCATCACCTCAGCGAGCTGCTCTTCGGGCAGCCGACCGTGCCCGATGCCAATACGCGCTTCCGGGACAAGGGTGGAAAGGTGGTTGTAGACCGCTGGAATTGATTGGATGCGGTTGTGGACAAAAAACACCTGTCCACCGCGATCCAATTCGCGCACAATGGCTTCCCGCACCAATTTATCATCGTATGGGCCTACATGTGTAATGATCGGCAGACGTTCCTCGGGAGGAGAGTTGATATTGGAGATATCCCGAACGCCGCTGAGTGCCATGTAGAGCGTGCGCGGAATAGGAGTGGCTGTGAGGGTGAGCACATCCACCTCGGAGCGCAACTTTTTGAGATGCTCCTTGTGGGTCACTCCAAAGCGCTGCTCCTCATCAATGATGACCAAGCCAAGATCTTTAAACTTAACATCTGCTGAGAGAAGGCGGTGCGTGCCAATCAGGATGTCCACCTTTTTTTCAGCCGTCAGGCGGATGATTTCATCCTGCGCTTTGTTTGAACGGAAGCGTGAAAGCATCTCGACGGTTACCGGGAAGACGGAGAGGCGCTGGCGGAAAGTTTCATAATGTTGCTGCGCCAGAACGGTGGTGGGCACCAAAACCGCCACCTGCTTGCCGCTCATTACCGCCTTGAAAGCAGCGCGCAAGGCAACTTCGGTTTTGCCGTAACCCACATCCCCACAAAGCAGCCTGTCCATCGGGCGTTTGGATTCCATATCAGCTTTGACTTGTTGGATGGCAAGCAGTTGATCCGGGGTTTCGATGTAAGGAAAGGAAGCTTCCAATTCTTTTTGCCAATCGTTGTCCGGTTCAAAAGCATAACCTTCGGCAGTCTGGCGCTTGGCATAGAGCTCCAGCAAGTCTTGCGCAACTTCCACGACTGCATGGCGGACGCGGCTCTTGGTCAGGTCCCATTCGGCGCCTCCCAGTCGGCTCAACGAGGGAGGACCGCTATCGGGTCCGATATAGCGGGTTATCCGGTCTGCCTGGTGAATCGGGACATAGAGGACATCGTTGTCCTTATAAGCAATGGCGAGATATTCGCGCTGGACGCCTTCGATGTTGGGAGTATGCAACCCGATGAATTGCCCGATGCCGTGGTCCACATGGACGACCCAGTCGCCTGGCTTCAGATCCGCGTAGACGGTCTCGGGGGCTTCAGTGCTCAGCATGGGTCGCCGGCGAGGCTGTGGGCGGCTCCAACCAAAAATCTCACTGTCGGAAAGGAGGTGCTGCTGGATATCGCCTTGCTTCAGGACCCAACCGCCGGAAATGGACCCCTCAATGAAATGCTGTTGAGTTTCTTCAGGTTTGACATCAGGGTGAGTTTCAGTCCAGAGCTGTTTTAGCCGGGCAGCCTGGCGCGAAACAACGATCCAGGGCAAGTTTTCATTGCTGAGAGTCTCAATATGGTACTGAAATTCCTTGAGCCGACCGGCAAAGCGCGGACCTGGCCCGAAACTGGCTGAAAGTGAGGATCCCCCCTCAGCGTTGGTGTGACCCAGTTCGAGCATTTGATGCTGGCTAAGACTATCGGCTAATTCAGACCAGGTCAGGTAAGGAATCGGAGCGTTCTGCGCGAGCGATTGATTGGCAATCTGGTTTGCCCTGCGTTCAGTGGACTCCTCTTCGATGTCGTTAGCAGCCGCTTCGATGAATTCTTGCCCGTCCAGGAGAACCAGGGCTTCTTTGGGCAGGAAGTCGACCAGGCTGGAGGGAAATCGGTAAAGATCAGGGATTTGCAGTTCAGTCGGCTGGTAAGGCAGCTCTCCTTCAACTGGTGGGTTGAGAACGAGGGCTTCCGATGCAGGGAAAAGCACAGCCTGATCGATTTTTTCCGTGGTGCGCTGCGTGGTGGGGTCGAACAGGCGCAGGGTGTCAATTTCCTGGCCGAAAAATTCGATCCGAACAGGCCAGGGGCTGGAATGCGACCAGGCATCGAGAATGCCGCCACGACGCGAAAATTGACCCGGTCGGACGACAATGTTGCTGTATTCATAGCCCAACCTGACCAGGGTGGCACTGGTTTCGACCAGGTCGCGCTGCTCTGCCAGGTGAATCCGCAGGGTATTTTTCAGGAACTCCCGGCGGGGAATAGTACGGGTCATGGCTGCCCGTATCGGTGCAATCACGACAGAATGTGCCTGGGGAGCAACACTGCCTGGTAACCAGTAGTGGCTAAACTCCGCCAGCACGCGCAGACGGTCGTGGCGTGTGCCTTCCGACCAAGGCAAATCTTCGTAAAAGGAAGGGTTTGGTTCAGCAAAGTAGAGGTTAATGCCTTCTGGCAGCCAAAAACCAAGTTCGTCGAAGAGCGATAACGCCCGATCCGCCCGATTTGTGAGCAGGAGGATCGGCTTGTCGAGGTCGTGATGCAAGGCAGCCAGCACCGCCAGGCGAACCGCACGCGGCAGTCCCAGACCGCGCAGGCTGCCGCCGGTGTAGTCGCCTTCCTGCAGCCTGATCAGCAGATCCTGATAGGCTGGCAGACTGGCTAACGGCGCAAGCAAAGGATAATCAGCTGACTTCCCCATTGTATTTGTTCATGGTCTTTGTCAGGCCTTCAGTAATGAAGGTCTGGCTGGCTTCTACTGCCCTTTGTAGGACGATCTTCAGAAGGTCTTGTTCGGACGGAAGAAAATCTTTGAGGACATAATCCACCGGGTCCATCTGACCCGGGGGTCGTCCGATTCCCAGGCGCATCCGCGGGAATTCCTGCGTTCCAAGCTGGGTGATAATGGATGCCATACCGCGCTGTCCGGAGGTGCCGCCGCTGGGGCGCAGGCGCAGTGTGCCGAGAGGAAGGTCAAGGTCGTCATGGATGACCAGCAGGTTGGAAAGCGGCAGTTTATAAAAATGCATCAGGGGCGCCACTGCCCGACCGGACTCGTTCATGAAGGTCATTGGTTTAACGAGAACAACTTTGCTATCGCCAAATCTGCCTTCACCAATCATTGCTTTAAACTTCAAACGCTTCACCTGGATATTAAGGGCATCTGAAAGTTCATCAATTGCCAGGAAGCCAAAGTTATGCCGGGTATGGCGGTAAGCTGGCCCTGGGTTGCCCAGTCCGACGATCATGACGGGAAAATCCTTGTTCAGTTCTTCCATGTTCTCTCTGCTTTCGCAATCTTTTATTTTAACACGGAATGTCATCTGCCGCTCA
>WOZA01000151.1 GCA_011620505.1 Anaerolineaceae bacterium | reverse complement strand
TGCGTGATGAAGGCACTTCTTACCACTACTTACCGCCCGCGTTTGAAATCCTGTTGAACCCAAAAGTGGTGCGGCGCATCGAGAACGTGGTGAAGGAGGAAGGCCTGGAATACCTCCTGACAAAAACCTGGACGACCGATGCCTTCTTTCGTGAAACCAAGGCTCGCGTCGCCAGATTCAAGCAGGCTGGCTGTGATTGCGTGGACATGGAAGCCTCTGCCCTGGCGGCAGTGGCAGAGTTCTATGGAGTGGAATTTGGCGCTGTGTTTTATGGAGGGGACTTGGTTCACGCTGATGGCTGGGACCATCGCGGTTGGAACGATAGAGCTGAGATCCGTGAAAACCTGTTCTGGCTTGCTGTCAGGGCTTGCCTTAGTTTGAAGGAGTAAAAGGAAAATGCCTGTTGTTGATACCCATCTAAACCTGTTGCAAGAAAACAAAGCCTTATCTGGCTTTCCAAATTCTCCAGATATCTTACTGCCCAACTATGATGGATTCGGCCTGGCAAACCTGACCCCCAGTATCAGCCGCTGGCTTGGAGGACCAGACTTGTCTGCGTCCGTTTTTTCGGACGCAATCCTGAACCAATTCGCGCCGAAGTACAAACGAGTCGTGCTGCTCCTGGTGGACGCGCTCGGTTACAATCAGTTGATCCAGTTGATGGAACGCGGACAAGCAGACTTCTGGCAGCGCAACCTTCCTAAAGCAATCCTGCTCCCCATAACCAGCATTTCTCCCAGCACAACTTCCACGGCCCTGACCACCATCTGGACTGGCACTACTCCCAAGGAACACGGCATTATTGGGTATGAGATGTGGGTTAAATCTCTCAGTATGGTCATCAACACCATCGTGCACTCACCCATCACTTTTTATGGGGATGTGGGTGGACTGGCAAGGGCAGGGTTCGACCCCGCGAATTTTCTTGGGATGTCGCCTCTGGGCGAACAGTTCGCGACCAGGGGCATAGAGACTCATGCTTTCGTTCCGGCAGGCATCGCCAATTCGGGGCTCTCAAGAATGCATCACATTGGCAGCCAACTGCATGGCTATACTGCGGAGAGTGACCTCCTGGCGAATCTGCGCGATCTACTGAACTCCCGTCCAAATAATCCCAAGTTCGTGTATGCCTATTGGAGCCTTGTGGACAGCCTTATGCATCATTACGGCACCTATAACGAACGCGTGACGGAGCAATTCAGAAGTTTCAGCGAAGCGTTTGAACGCATCCTGCTGGCCAAACTCGAACCCTGGGCACGTGAGGATACTCTTTTCTTGCTTACGGCAGACCATGGTTCGGTTGAGACTCCCTACGATCCCAATTACGACTTACGCACCCATCCTGATCTGATGAATATGCTGGTGATGCAGCCGACCTGTGAGGGCAGATTGCCTTACCTCTACCTGAAACCAGGCAAGGAGGAAGCCGTGCGGCAGTACTTTGAGCATGCCTGGCCAGGTCAATTCAGTTTGATCACGCGCCAACAGGTGTTGGATTCTGGACTTCTCGGTCGTGGAACTCCTCACACTGACCTCGAAAACCGCATCGGCGACCTGGTTGCCATCCCACATGGGAAAGCGTACCTCTGGTGGGTAAACAGACCAAACGTAATGCAAGGGCGTCATGGCGGTTTGCATCCCGATGAGATGCTGGTTCCGCTTTATGCCCTCTCGCTCGATTGAGTTCTTATAAGGTGATTTCGCGGTGACCGTAGCAGTTGGTGACGCACGTTTTACCGTGCATTGTTTCACGGGCTTTGAGCGGATTGTAGAGGTGGATATGCCCGTGCAGGTGCAATTTCGGGCTGAAAGTCTCGATTAGCCAGCGGAAAGCGTCTACTCCCTGGTGGGCTGGATCATCCTCGTCGTGGATTCCTGTTGGAGCCGCATGGGTGACAAATACGTCCAGGTAACGCCCATAGCGCATTTTGTTGAACAGTAACTGGGGCACCAGCCCAAAAACCATCTGCCACATCTGCCGTTGTGTGTACTGATAGGCGCGCCTGTTATAGCGTAAGCTGCCCTCGATGCCAGCCAGGATCAGATCTAACTGGGGATCGTAGATGACCTGACGGTGCAGATTGATGGCACCTTGCGGTTGATGACGCACTTCTCCTTCACTGTCCTCCACGTCAAAGACATGATTGCCCTGGACGTAATAGAGGGGTAAATCGAGCATACTCACCACGTATTCAAGGTAGTACCAGGGTAGATCGCCGCAACTGATAACCGCATCCAATCCGGGAAATCGCTCCCGAATGCGGGAACTGTAAACGGCAGGAACCTCTACATCGCTCAGGCAAAGCAGCTTCATCTTTCCCGCGCACTTTTTGCAACAGCGACTGCTGCAGCCATCCCGCCTTCGTGTGTGATAGAAACCGCCCACTCATCCAACCCTTTTGCTTGCGCGACTTCCAATGCGACTCCGTGCAGGAAAACGCTGGGTTCTCCGCTCGGGGCATGAAGAATTTCGATATCCTGCCATGCAACTTTGCCAATGCCTGTGCCCAGTGCTTTGGAAACGGCTTCCTTGGCAGTAAAGATTCCCGAAAGCATGTCATTCTCGCCTTGTGCCTGAGCGAGTTCCGTTTCGGTATAGACCCGCCGCAAAAAACGCGCTCTGATGGCAGGATTTACATCGGCCAGGCGCGAGATTCGCAGGAGGTCAATGCCGCATTTGATCATTCGAGTGCCTTTCCGGCTGAGGCGATAACGAGTTTTTCCAGGTCCCAGTAGCGTTGCGCAGAATCCAGAATCTCTTCTGCAGTAATGCTTTCGATGATGGCGGGCAGTTGACGCAGGTGATCCAGGCTGTACCCATAGCGTTCGATGCTGACTAAAATGGAGGCAATGCCCGCGTTGGTTTCGAGTGAGAGCGGGAGCCTCCCCATAGCCTGGGTCTTGACGTCCTGTAGTTCCTGCTCGGTTACACCTTCACTGCGAAACCGAACAAGCTCCTGTTTGAGCAGGGCGATTGCTTTTTCGAGATTGTCCGGATTGACCCCAGCCACGATCGTCCAGGCTGTTGGTCCGATACCAGCTCCCAGGTGGCTTGAGACCTCATATGCCAAACCGGCTTTTTCGCGCACAACCTTACCGATGCGTCCCATCATGCCGTACTGTCCGAGAATGGAGTTTCCAATGGAACAGACCTGGTAATCACGGCTGACAGTCTTTGGGGCTGGAACTCCCATAATCAGGTCGCTCTGATTTTTGCCCTCGAGCGCCACATGGCTGCGAATGGAGCTTGCAGGCGGCGTGAAAGGCGGGAGCGTCTCAGGAGGGGATTGGGTGTTGTTTTGCCAGGTGCCCAGGGTTCTTGAGAAGATTTCCCGGGCAACATCTGGCTCAATGCCGCCACAGACAGCCATTACCAGCCCGTTTGGACCGTAGTGGTTTGCGTGGAAGGATTCCAACTGCTCCAATTGGATGGCAGAAACAGTTTGCGCGTAGCCGACTTCAGGGTGGGCATAGGGGTGAGAGCCATAAAGGGCATGGTTGAAGGCTTGTGATGCCATTTCAGCGGTATCCTGGTTTTGAATGGCGATGCCGGTCAGAATCTGATTGCGGACACGTTTGAACTGTTTCTCCGTGAATGCTGGCTCCTGGATGACCTCCACCAGTAAACTCCAGATGGTCTCAAGGTCTTCCCTGAGGCACTGACCGAAAAAGGTGGTCGAAAGGTGTCCTGTGCTAAGCGAGAGAGAAGCGCCAATACTTTCGATCTTGTCGTGCAGCTGCTGGAAGTTCAGATGCCTCGTGCCTGTCATCAGCATATCGGTCGTAAAGGATGCCAGGCCGTGCATTTCACCAGGATCCGCAATGGAACCTGGCTGCATGTAACCGGTGAAATATACTGCCGGGCTGGTCAGATTTGGGTAGGCGAGCAGGGTTGTGCCGTTATTCCAGGTTTCGCGCAGGATGGTTCTGGAATCGGGCATCGAGTTGTTCATGAACCCTCCTGCGCGTTGCTCGCGCGGTAAACTCCAACCACGCGTTGATCTTCCCGCAAATACTTTTGAGCAGTTTTGAGCACCTGGCTGGGCGTGACCGAGCTCAGGCGGGTCAGATACTCTGCAACCCACTGATAATCTGCAAATGAACTGGCATAGCCCATCCAGAAACCCTGGTTTGTGATGTTTTCACTGCTATACGCGAAGAGCGCGCGGGCTTGCTTGATGGCGCGTTCGATCTCCCGAATGCTTAATTCACGGGAGGTAATTTGGTGGATCTGCTCATCAATGACTTTCAATGCAGCCCCGGGGTTCCCGTCCGGCTGGATAGTCGCGAAGACCTTATACACACCAGGGTCGATGTTCGCGGAAAGTTCTCCAAAAACCGAGGCAGCATAATCCTCTTCAACCAGGGCTTGATAAAGCCTTGAAGTGCGGTTGTTGATGCTGCCACTGCCAAACATGTTAAGGGATGAAGGTCCGCTCAGCAAGCTTTCAATAATGGTATAAGCAAAGAAATCCGGATCACTGGCAGCCGGGCAGCGCCAGGCAATTTCCAGGTAGTGTGCCTCGCCCGGGCCTTCCATTTCAACCAGATCGCTGTGGTTAAGCGTTTTTTCCGGGGTTGGAATACTCCTGTTCACTGGAACCGATTGGATACCGCCAAACAAATTTTCCACCTCTTCCAGAACGGCTTGGGGGGAAATATCACCAGCAATGCAAAGAATTGCATTCGCGGGTTGATAATAATTACGGTAATGCTGGTATAGATCATCCCGGGTGATGCCAATCAGGTCCTCTTTGGAGCCCAGAACTTCATTACGGTAGGGGTGGGATTGGAAGGAGTGCAGCTGCACTGTTTCATCCAGCCGAAACTCGGGATAGTTTTCGGACCCCTCGCGTTCAGAGAGGATCACGGTGCGCTCGGTCTCCACTTCCTCAGGGTCGAAAAGGCTATTGACCATGCGGTCAGCTTCGAGCTCGAGGGTGGCATGCAGGTGGGCTGATGGCATCGTCTCAAAATAGGTCGTCCAATCCGAGCTGGTGAAGGCGTTTGCATAACCACCGACGCGCGAAACCAGGTTGTCGATATCTTCGCCGGTATATTTCCGGGTGCCCTTGAATTGCATATGCTCCACCCAGTGACTCAAGCCGGTCTTGCCCGGGAGTTCATTCCTCGATCCGATTCCATACCAAATCCAGGTGCTCGTGACCGGGGCGGTGTGAATTTCCTTGAGCATCACCCGCAGTCCATTTTCGAGCTGAAACTGATGAAGATTATGATTTAGATTAATGGGCATGGAGATCAGGATCTACCGTGTTTGGGCACGCTTTGTTCTTTGGGAAGATAATTGTTTGGTCTGAGCAGTAAAAGCAACCCGATGCAAATGACAATAATGCCAATCATCACACCGCGCGACTGCAGCGTGCCGAGTAAGACGTAGGGGAGAGGGTTGGTGCCAAAGCCAAAGGCGTCCGCAAGCGCGGTAAAGACACAGATCACATAACCGGTGGCAATAATGCGCGTGCCAAAATCAGCTCTGAGCGGCTTGGGACCGCCATTCCAAAAGGCGATGAGCACACCAGTCGCGGAAAGGGTCATCAGTCCGATCCCGAGCAGGATAACGATGATCTGCACGAAGCCAATATACCGACCTCGATCCAAGCCAAAAAGGTCAGGCCGCAAGCCAGTTAGCAGGATCAAAAAACCCAACATAAGACCAGTCAGCCCTAACCTGACCTGGAACTTCGGAAAAGTTCCCGGTTTGACGGTTTTTTTAGGGTTGTTGGGGTCTAGCAGAACATCTGGTTGGCTCAAAGAGGTTCCTTCGTCTTAATCAGGCAGAGTGGTTTCGACCATGTCGAGGAAGTTCCCCGACGCGATCCTGTCAATCTCTTTAGAATCATACCCTAATTCTTCAAGGAATGGAAACAGGCGCGGTAAATCAGCGATGGTATCGATTTCTACGGGCACTTTTTCAACCCCAAGCCCACCATCAAAGTCAGTGCCGATGCCCACGTGGCGCACGTCGCCTGCAACCTGGCAGATATAGTCGATCTGTTCTGCCACCAATCGAAGCGAGACGGCAGGTTTACCGCCATCTTCGTTCCAGTCAGCGTTGAGGAAGGCGTTGATAGGCATAACACCTATCACCCCATTGCGGGCGATCAGTTTGTTGATTACCTGATCGCTCAGGAGTCTGTTTGAGTTATAGCCCTTTACCAGTTTTGCGGCATTGGCATGGCTGGCGATGATTTGCCCGGGGTAAAGATCCAGGCACTCAAGCGCTGCAGGTTCGTCCATATGGGAAAGATCAAGCACAAACCCTACTTCTGCCATCGCGCGGATGAGGTCCTTACCTTCAGCAGTGAGCTTTCCGGGTTCCCTGGTTCCTCCGCAAAAGCGATTACCTGCCCAGGCTAACCCGATGATGCGCAGACCGCGTTCCCACCAGGCTGGGAGTTCATCCAAATCGACGATACCTTCCGCGCCTTCCATCAGGGGGACGATGCCGACTGGTTTCAGCGTGTCAGTTTGGGTTTGCCAAAGATCCAAGTGGCTTTTGAGGTCCTCTTTAGTGAGCACAAGCCGAAAAGCGTCGGATTGGGTCTCTGCCAATTTGTGGTAGCAGTCCAATTGATTCCAGTAGATGCGATGGGCTTCGGTCGGTGTGCTGTAATACTGTTCACTCTTAAAGTTGGGGTTGCGGCGGCGCTCAGGAACTGAAAAGAGCGTCCCAAAAACCAACCCTACCCGGGCGGCGTTGTACTCAGGCAAGCCAAGCAGGGATCCTCCGCCGTAGACGTCGTTGCCGGTTTGGCGGTCGCGCAAGCGGGTCTGAGAATTCGGCAGCCTGTAATCACGACCGAGAGCGGTCATGTTATAGGCAAGGTCCTGGTGGGCGTCAAGGATAAAGGGCATGGGTAGCAAAAAACGCCGGTTTTTTGCCGGCGTTTTTTTTATTGAATGATTAGTCTTCTTTAACTTCTTCGTCGGCTTCGGCTTCGGCCGCTTCAACGGTTTCTGCAATTGCTTCAGGAGCTTCGGCTGTGATTTCTTCCTCGGCTTCCTGGACTTCTTCAACGGTTTCCGCAACTGCTTCGGGAGCTTCGGCTGGGGTTTCTTCGACAGCTTCCTTGACTTCCTCAACGGTTTCTACAACTGCTTCGGGAGCTTCGGCTGGGGTTTCTTCGACAGCTTCCTGGATTTCTTCAACGGTTTCTGCAACTGCTTCGGGGGCTTCGGTTGCGGTTTCTTCCGCAACTTCTTCAGCGGATTTGGGAGCTGCTTCGCCGAGCATGGTGGCGATGGTCTCACCTTCAGTGCTGCGGGTCAGGTCG
>WOZA01000114.1 GCA_011620505.1 Anaerolineaceae bacterium | reverse complement strand
TATTCCTCGATGATCGTGATCCTGCTGCGGATTTCCGCTGTTTTGCGCATCATGGCGATCCCCTGGCAGTACTTTTCCTCGGAGAGCTGCACCGCGCGTTCCACGTCTGCCCGGTCGATTCCCTTGCCCGTTACGATGTACTCAAACTCCATCAATTTAAACACATGCGGATGCTTATCCTGCACGCTCTCCACGTGTACTTTGCACTCGAAAGCAATAAAAGGTACTTTCTTCTTGCTCAGGATCGAGAGCACATCCATGCTCGTGCATCCCGCGGTACCGATCGCAATCAATTCTGTCGGTCTGAAGCCAGTGTTATGTCCACCGGAGCCTTCCGCAGAGTCCAGCGTTACTTCATGCCCAGAATCAGCGGTCCCGGTGAAAGCCATCTCTTGTTTCCAGGTTACTTTTACGTCCATTTTTGCTCCTTTTATTTCATCAGGGTGGGTTTGTTCAAAAATCAGGCACTGGCAGCCAATGACAAGTTTGCCTGCACATCAAAGTCCAGGGATGAGGTTTCGCCTGCGACAAAATGCCGGTAGCCTGCAGCAGCGATCATGGCTGCGTTATCGGTGCACAGGCTGATATGGGGGATGTGTACTCGAAATTCCGTTTGAGAGCGGAAGGCTTCACGCAGGGCTTTGTTTGCGCTAACGCCGCCCGCCACGATGATTTCGCGTACTTCAAATTCCCGGGCTGCCGCGATGGTTTTTTCATAAAGAGCTCCCACCACAGCCGCCTGGAAACTGGCGGCAATATCCGCTGTGGGCACGGCCTTGTGGGCAGATTTGAACTCTTCCACGGTGCGCAAAACGGCTGTTTTCAGCCCACTGAACGAGAAATTCCAGGGTTCACTCAAACGTGCTTTTGGAAAGTTGAATGCCCGTGGATTCCCCTGCATGGCGGCTTTTTGAATGGAAGGACCACCCGGGTAAGCCAGCTCCAACAAGCGAGCCACCTTGTCGAAGGCTTCGCCCGCGGCATCATCGCTGGTTCCACCAAGCATTTGGTACTGCAAATGATCCCGCATCAACACCAATTCTGTATGACCGCCCGAGACTAAAAGTGCCACCAGGGGGAATTTTGGTTCGGGGGTAGGCTTGCTGCCAGACTGGTACAGCCAGGCTGAATAGAGATGCCCCTCCAGGTGGTTCACTCCCACAATCGGCAGTTCAGCCGATAGGGCTAAACCCTTGGCAAGATTCACCCCCACCACCAGCGAGCCAGCCAGACCCGGCCCGCGTGTGACCGCGATTCCGTCCAGGTCTCCAAGCTTCATGTGTGCCTGCTGCAGGGCTTCATTGACGGTTGCATATACCGCCTTGACGTGTTCGCGCGAAGCCAACTCGGGATACACGCCGCCAAATTGGGCGTGCAGGTCCACCTGGCTGGCAATCACACTACTCTCGATCACTCTCCCGTTCTCAACGACCGCGGCAGCGGTCTCGTCGCAGGAGCTCTCAATTCCCAAAATGCGCAGATCGATCTTTTTCATATTACCCGCCTT
Source organism: Anaerolineaceae bacterium (assembly GCA_011620505.1). Lineage (GTDB taxonomy): Bacteria > Chloroflexota > Anaerolineae > Anaerolineales > Anaerolineaceae > Mesolinea. Next base: position 5,807 of record WOZA01000114.1, on the reverse strand, counting down.
TCATGGGGATCACCAGATCCATGGGGAAATCCACAAACTTGGCGAATGTGCGATCGGGCTTGACATACCAGGTGTCTTCCAGGCGGATGCCAAAGCCTTTTTCGGGGTAGTAGAGACCAGGTTCGATTGTCATGACCGAACCGACTCTCAGGAGGTTGGTCGGGTCATTTTCGAGACCGGTGAAAGGCTTTTCATGCACGTCCAGCCCAACGCCGTGACCGAGACTGTGAATGTAGCCCTGCTCAATCTTGGGATTCTGGCGAATCGTTTCGTGCCCCATGGCTTCGTAAAGCTCACAGGTGCGGGCTTGATAGCGAGCGGGGTTGACGCCAACTTCCAGTTCAGACACAACGGTATCGTACACCTGTTTTACTTGCTCGTAAGCCTTCAAAACTTCGTCGGGAGCATACCCCAGGCACCATGTGCGGGTGAAGTCGTAGAAATAGCCGCCGCCGGCTTCGCAGGGGAAGATGTCGTAGACGATTGCCTGCCCCAGTTTGATTGGGTCGCTTGGGGTGCCGCTGCTGTGAGGGATGCCGCCATCACGCCCGATGGCAAAAATGGTACCTTCAGGATTTTCCACGCCAGCTTCTGCCAGCCAAAGGTTTATCCGGGCTTTGACATCGCCAATTGTGAGCGGTTGCCCGTCGGATTTGATGAGTGTCTCATCAACAACCTGGTGGCTGGTGAGCAGGTCGCGTGTTTTTTGAACGACAGAGGTGGTAATGATGCCCATCTGGCGGATGCGTTCGATCTCTTCCGGACTTTTGGTGGCACGCGCCTCGAACATGATCAAGTCCAGGGGGTCGCCTGTAAAGGCTAATTCCGGGAGGAGCTGCTGCAGGCGGGTGATGAGGGAGAAGAAAGGTCCAAATTCACGCATTCCGTAGAGCATAACCCTGCCCTTGGTAATTCCAATATCTTCCAGGATTTGTTTATAGCGCAGGGCGGAGGCTTCAGCCATGTCGTTATTGGCCAGCGTCAAGAACTGCTGGTTCGGGTAGTTGGAGTAGCTGATCAGGCGATAACCGGTTTTTGCCGCTTCTTCGCGCTCCATCATGCCGTGGAGAAGGATGGGCGTCTGACCGGGGATGTAGAAAAGGTCTGCGTTGGTAACATGGCAATCCCCAGTGAAATAGACCATATTCGGGTTGTGTTGGGCGGGACCACTGATCCAGAGATAGTTAATCTCGTGTTTCCGCATAAGAGCGTCAAGATCTTGTTTCATGATAATTCCTTCCTTTCAAGGAGGATGGTTTGTAGCGAGGTTAGGAGTGTTTCTTCCTGCCAGGGGAGGACGGTGCGCGGGTCGAGCAGCAGCAGATCTTCCTGCACTCTGGCGATGATCGGTGGATTAGCTTCCCTCAGTTGGGCAGCAAATTTTGCTGGAGATTTTACTTTCAATGCAAACAGGCAGGTGGGCAGGGTTTCTCCGGGCAGGCTTCCGCCTCCAACGGTGGAAAGACCTTCCAAAGCGCTGCCATCCTGGAGGCGATCAATCCACCTTTGCACTTGCGCTGTCAGATCTTCAAGCGAGCGGGAGAGCATCTGGTAAAGTGGGATCTCCTGCTCAGCTTCTCCCTTGAGATAGTGAAGAAGGGTGGCTGAAAGCGCCGCCAGGCAGAGTTTATCCGCTCGCATAGTGCGATAAAGTGGGTTGCGGCGGATTTTGGAGAGCAGCTCGGTCTGGCCGACCAGAATGCCGGCCTGTGGGCCCCCCAGGAGTTTATCGCCAGAGAAGCAGACCAAATCCGCCCCTTTGGAGAGCGTTTCCTGCACCGTGGCTTCATGTGCCAGGCCATATTTGGCTGTGTCCAGAAGAGCACCGGAACCAAGATCCACCATCAGGGGCAGGTTGTGTTCGTGAGCTAATTTGGCAAGGTCCTCGAGGGCAGGTTCTTCGGTGAAGCCAATGATCCTGAAATTGGATTGATGCGCCACGAGCAGCATGCCGGCGCCTTCGGCGATGGCCTGCTCAAAATCAGATAGGCGCGTGCGGTTGGTGGTGCCCACCTCGACGAGTTTCGCGCCAGATTGCTTCATAACATCCGGAATGCGGAAGCCGCCGCCAATTTCCACTAATTGTGAGCGTGAGATTGCTACTTTCTTGCCTTTTGCCAGCGCGCTAAGTGCCAGAAGCACCGCTGCGGCATTGTTATTGACCACCAGGGCGCTTTCGCACCCAGTCAGGCGTGTTAGCAGAGCGCTGGCATGTATGTCGCGCTTGCCGCGGGATCCTTTGGCAAGGTCATATTCGAGGGTGGAATAGCCGCTGGCAACACTTTCGACGGCTGCAAGAGCGGCGTGTGATAGTGGCGCGCGCCCAAGATTGGTATGCAGAAGCACGCCGGTGGCATTGATCACCGCTCGCAGAGACGGTTGGGATTGATGTTCAAGAATGGATTCAAGCGATGAGATGACTTCCTCGTCGGAGGGCATTTCAGCGAGATTTGGCAGCTTTTGACGCAGATCCTCCTGAAGCTCGCGGATGGCGGAGACTGTCCAGGCGTGCCCATAGAACCCCAAAAGCTGCTCGGTGCGGGGGTTGTGAAGAATCTGGTCTACCGAGGGGATGTCGCGCAGGGAGACCATGATCAGTTGCTTTGTGGGTTAGGTTTCCAGCGGCTGCGTTCCCAGAGCCTGATCAGAAACTCCACCAGGAACAGGGCTGCTGCCAAAACGATTGCCAGGGGTACGGTCAGCACCCGTCCCATTTGCAGCCAGAGCAAAAGCGCGGCAAAGATGCCAAACCACGTCGCCTGGCGGATGATCACCTGCGGTGCAACTGGGGGTATGGAGGGAAAACGCAGGTTCAAGAACCAGGTGAAAGGCAGGAAAAGACCTGTCACGAATATGACCACGAAGAAGAAAAACAACCAGCGCGGACCAATGGTGGGCAATGTCAGAGTGAGGACCAGTGCGATCCCTATCGCTCCGATGATGATGAGCGCTAACATGCCGGGTAAATAAAACTTAAAGGGGATAGGCTGGTTTTGGTTATCTTCCATGCGGAAATTATACATTATTTCTTAGCCCATTAACGGAGTATGATTGGGTAGCAGGATTATTGATTTGGAGAAATATGCCCGAAGAATACCAACTCAAAGTGATCGGATGGATTGAATCCGATCTGACTCAAGTCGAAAAGGCTCCGCCCCAGGGCATTGGTTCCGGGCAGGAAGCCTGGTTGATCTTGGAACCGCAGTACGCGGAGGGCTTGGATGGCATCCAAGCCGGCGACCATCTGCTGGTCTTAACCTGGCTGCACCTTGCTGAACGCTGGCCGCTGAAACTCCCGCCTCATGGCAATCACCAAATGCCAGCCAGGGGTGTGTTTGGCACCCGATCCCCCCACCGCCCGAATCCGATCGGCGTTCACCTGGTGGAGGTGCTGGCAGTGGAGGGTAACCGCTTGCGCCTCTGCGGCATGGAGGCAGTCGATGGCACTCCGGTGGTAGACATCAAAATTGCCCTTCGACCAACCCCATCCGGATAATCTGCGCGTCCCGATGTAAAACGCGTAAGTCAAAATCAGTTTGAAGCCCATTCCTTAATATGATAAACTCGCTTTACTCGTTAACCTCTCTTCTGCCTGGCGCAGGAGACGGGTCAAACAGACTGTGAAGGGATACCTCCAGGTGAGGTATTTTTTATAAGGTGGCAAAGATGACCAACAAGAATCTGACCAAGAATGACTCTTATCTCAGGGAGCTTGACAAGCGCGTGCTGATCTTCGATGGTGCCATGGGCACCATGCTGCAGCTGCAGAAACTAACCGCCGAGGATTTTGGCGGAGAGCGCTACCTGGGCTGTAATGACTATCTCACGCTTTCTTCTCCTCAAACTGTTGCCAGGATTCACCGAGCTTACCTCGAGGCTGGCGCTGATGTCGTCGAAACCGACAGTTTCAGGGCTAACCGACTCACCCTGGCTGATTACGGCCTTGCAGATAAAACTCACGAGATCAATTTTGCCGCAGCACAGATCGCCCGTAAAGCCGCGGATGAATTTACCACACCCGATAAACCTCGCTTCGTCGCCGGCTCCATTGGCCCCTCGGGAAAACTCATTTCCACCAACGATCCTGAAATGTCTAACATCAGTTACGACCAGCTGGTGGACATTTTCCGCGAGCAAGCCCGCGGGCTGATCCAGGGCGGCGCGGATCTGTTGTTGATCGAGACCTCCAATGACATCCTGGAAGTCAAGGCTACCATTCACGGCATCCACCTGGCTTTCGAAGAGGAAGGCATCAGGCTGCCTATCCAGGCACAGGTTACGCTCGATGTCAACGGCAAAATGCTGCTCGGCACCGACATCACTGCCGTGCTCTCGATCCTCGAAGGCACGGGCGTGGATGTGGTTGGGATCAATTGTTCCACTGGTCCCGAGCACATGCGCGGAGCGATCTCCTACCTGAGCGAGCACTCGCAACTGCCCATTTCCTGCATCCCCAACGCTGGCTTGCCGATGAACGTCGATGGTGAGGCGGTTTATCCCATGCAGGCAGAGGAATTCTCGTCTGCCCTATCTGAATATGTCAGCCGTTACGGCATCCGGGTTGTCGGCGGGTGCTGCGGCACCACACCTGCCCATATCCAGGCTCTGAGCCAAAAAATTGCCAACATCACCCCTTCAAAAATCGAACCGGAAACTTTCGCCTCCCTGGCTTCTTCGGTCCAGGCAGTGGCAATCGAGCAGCAGCCTGCTCCCTTTGTCATCGGTGAGCGCCTCAATGCCCAGGGTTCCCGCGCCTTCAAGCGCTTGCTGCTGGCTGAGGACTACGACGGCATGCTGCAAATTGCCCGCGACCAGGTGGATTTTGGCGCGCACGCCCTCGATGTCAGCGTGGCCGTCACCGAACGCAGCGACGAAGCGGAGATGATGCGCCGATTGGTGAAGCGCCTGACCCTCGAAGTGCCGGTGCCGCTGGTGATCGATACGACTGAACCTGATGTGGTCGAGGCGGCTCTTGAGACTGTTCCTGGGCGCTGTTTGATCAACTCCACCAACTTTGAGGCTGGCGACGCCAAACCCCGGCGCATTTTTGCGCTTGCCCGCCAGCACGGCGCGGCTGTGCTGGGGCTGACGATCGATGAAGAAGGCATGGCGCGCACAGCCGAACGCAAACTGCAGATCGCCCGCCGATTGGTGGAGCTGGCGGCAGAGTATGATCTGCGGCCTGAAGATCTCGTCATTGATGACCTGACCTTTACCCTCTCCACCGGGGAAGAAATCTACCGCGATTCTGCCATCCAGACTCTGGAAGGTATTCGCCTGATCAAGAAAGAGCTGCCGGGGGTGCATACATCCCTGGGCGTCAGCAACGTCTCTTTTGGTTTTTCACCTGCATCACGCAAGGTGCTCAACAGCGTCTTTCTCTATCATGCAGTCCAGGCTGGGCTCGATATGGCCATTATCAATCCCGCGCAGATCAAGCCTTATGCTGAAATCCCGGCTAACGAACGCGAACTGGCGGAAAACCTGATCTTCAACCGCTCAGACGCAGCCCTGCCGGACTTCATCGCTTATTTCGACTCGGTTGTTACCAGTGAGGATGACCAATCCGCCAAAGCAGACCCATTTGAAGGGCTGAACCACAGTGAGAGGTTGTTCCAGAAAGTCCTGCGCCGGCACAAAGCTGGCATTGAGGAAGATATCGATGCCATTCTCGCCGAGCACGCCGATCAGCCGCAGGGTGCGGTGGCAGTGACAATCCTCAACGAAGTTCTGCTGCCTGCGATGAAAGAAGTTGGCGACCGCTTCGGCGCGGGGGATCTCATCCTGCCCTTTGTTTTGCAGTCCGC
>WOZA01000074.1:19185-37006 GCA_011620505.1 Anaerolineaceae bacterium | reverse complement strand
GATATCCCCACCCTCCAGCTTTCGCTGATTCGGGGTCTGAATCCAGAACGACATTTGCAGCTTGGCGAAGCATTACGCCCGCTGCTGGAGGAAAACGTGCTTATCATCGGTTCGGGCTTCTCGTTCCACAATATTTCAGCCTTCTCGTGGAGCGCCACCAAAGCGCCAGACCCTGCCAATGATGCCTTTCAGGATTGGTTGATCGAAGCCACCCAGCATACTGCCTACGCAGACACGCGCCGCAGCTTGCTCAACTGGGCGCAAGCCCCTTATGCCCGCTACTGCCATCCGCGAGAGGAGCATTTGTTACCCTTGTTGGTTTGTGCCGGCCTGGCGCAAACCCCCGCCGAGGTACTCTTCGACGACACCATCCTCGGAAAGCGGGGACTGGCGTTCGGCTGGTAAATGGATTTACCACCCTAAAGATTCAAAGGCGCCAGCCCGATACTCAGGTTGGCGTCTTTTCATTACAGTATTCACTACAAGCTGATGACTTTTTCCGCTTCTTGCAGCGCGGCCAGAATTCCGGGCATACCGCCTATCTTACCAACCCGCACCTTGTCGGTCAGTCCAAAGTACTCCAGGCAGGTTGAGCAGATTGTCAGCTCCACCCCCGCTGCTTCCAGGATCCGCAGCCATTCCAGCACCAGCGAGCCTTCACACACCAGTTTCACGCCTTCAGCATAAAACACAACCTGCGCGGGCTTCTCCTCCGCCTGGGCTGCCAGGCTCAGAAATTTCACGGCCAGGGTTTGCTGCAAATTTTCCGGAGCATCCCCCATTCCATTTCGGGTAAACAAAAAGACTGTCTTCATTTGCTCTCCTACTGGCTGCGCAGTACTGCGCCAAATGTGTTTTTGGTTTGTTTCACAATCCGGTTGCGAATGTTCAGGGCATCTTTATCGGTCAGGGTGCGGTCAAACGCCTGGTAAGTCAGCTGGTAAGCCAGGCTCTTCTTGCCCTCTCCCAACCTGGCATCCCGGTAGACGTCAAACAGCTTCACATCCACCAGCAATTTTCCGCCAGCCTGCCAGATCAACGCCTCCAGATCATCCGCCGGCACGCTCTCGTCGACAATCAGGGCAATATCCTCAACCATCGCCGGATAGTTCGAGATTGGCCGGTTGGTGAAAACCGCATTACTCAACCTTACCAATGCCTCTCCATCAAACTCAGCCACCAGCACCGGGTCCTGCCCGAAGGCAAAGTTTTTCTTGACCTGCGGGTGAAGTTCGCCCATCACGCCCAGGATTTCTTCCCCCACTCTCACCTCAGCAGACTTACCTGGGTGAAAACATGGGAGTTCGACTGCCTGGAACTTGACCTCCTCCAGGTGCAGACCGTCCAGCAGCGCTTCCACGACGCCCTTCAGGTCAAAGAAATCCATCGCCGGGCTCTGGGGGCGATCCCAACTCGCCACCTCCCACGCACCCGTCATGCCAATGCTCAAGCGTAGTGCCTCATGGGGCAGAATTTCATCCGCCAGCGGCAAAAAGACCGGCCCCAATTCAAAGAGTGCCAGACCTGGTCTGAACTTTGCGTTGTATTCCAGCAACTCAAGCATGGTTGCCATGGCGCTGCGGCGCATGACCGTGCGCTCGGGTGTGATCGGGTTCTTGAGGCGTACATATGCCAGACCCTCTGGCGCTTTTCTGCCGATGAACAATCGTGCTTCACGTTCGGGTGAGGTCTGGCGATAAGCCAGGGTATCCTGCAAACCGATCGAGACCATGATGTCGCGGATACGTTCCTCAGCTTCCAAACCGGGGTTGCCAACCTGGGGAGGAAGCTCGTCACTCAGGCGCTTCCCGGCGATGCGCTCATACCCATAGACGCGGGCGATCTCTTCGATCAGGTTTCTTTGCCCGATAATCCCAGTTTCGATGTCCGTGCGTGTTGCGGGGCTCTTTGCTACCAGTTCCCTGCCTTCCATCCAGCAGGTGAATCCCAGCCTTTCAAGGATCCGGGTGGATTCTTCCAGCGAGATCTCCTGGCCGAGCACTTCCGCTATCTTTTCAGCCGATATGCGGTTGACTGTATCTACATAGGGCTTGGCGTACTCGTCCAGTACACCCTGCACCACCTCTCCACCGCCCCACTCCTGCACCCGTTTCAAGCACAGGCTCAATGCAGTTTCTGCCAGCGCCGGATGAACGTCGCGGCTAAAGCGGTAAGCGGCTTCGCTGTTGATGCGGGTTTTGCTCAGGGTTTTGCGAATGTTGATGAAGTTCCAGTTCGCCGACTCAATCAGCAGGTTGCGCGTTTCCGCATGGACTGCTGTTTCACCGCCTCCCATCACGCCCGCGATGGAAAGCGGTCCAACGGTGTCGGTCACCAGTTCCATTTGCGGGTCAAGCTGCGGCTCAGATCCATCCAGCAGGGTGATCTTTTCGCCCTCGTAAGCCGTGCGGGTAATAATGGTCGGCTTGCCGCCCGCCCGCTCGCGCAGGAGGTCGTAATCGAAGGCATGCAGGGGCTGACCAATCTCGAGCATGGTGTAGTTCGTGGCATCCACCAGGGCATCAATCGGGCGCATCCCCGCCAGCGAAAGCCGCCGCCGCACCCAGTAGGGGCTTTGGCGGGCTTGCGTTTCTTCCACCATCCCGAGCATAAAGCGCGGGTTCAGCTCGGTGTTGCGCACTTCCAGGCCAACCTTCTCCGCGATTGCTCCTCCCTTTTCCAGGGCAACCCCCTCAGGTAAGCGCAGTGGTCTTCCCAAAACCGCTGAGAGTTCCCTGGCGATGCCCAAAATGGACGCATCTCTGGCCATATTCGGCAGGATTGCAACCTCGTAGACCACATCGCCCATGTAATCCACCAGCGGCATGCCAACTGGCGCATCTTCATCCAGTTCGATCACGCCCTCATGTTCTTCCGAAATGCCCAGTTCTTTTTCCGAACAGATCATCGAGCGCGACTCAACCCCGCGGATAGTAGTCTTTTTGAGTTTCGTCACAACCTGTCCGGGCTGATGCCCGTCGTAAAGCAATGCCCCTTCGCGGGCGTAGGCCACTTTGATCGGCTGTTCCAGCCTGCCCTTGCCGAGGTAAGGGAACATATTCGGTGCCCCGGTCAGAACAGTTGTGATCCCCGTGCCGTCATTAAGCTCGCAGAGTGTCAGACGGTCAGCGTTGGGGTGTTGGTTCACCTCCAGCACCTCTGCGACCACGAATTTCTCTTTATCCCAGGGCAATCCAAAATATTTATTCTTTAGTTTGCCTTCAGGCTTCTCCACGCCCACCAACTGCACACTTTCCACTTCCAGACCGACATTGGTCAGGAGGTTGGCGATCTCTTCAATGCCAACTCCGTCCAGGTCGATGTAATCTTTGAGCCAACTTAAGGGTGCTTTCATCTCATCTCCTCTTAGAATTGTTCCAGAAAGCGGATGTCGTTATTGCGGAAGTGGCGGATATCATCAATGTGATAGCGCATCAGGGTTGAGCGGTCGATGCCCATGCCGGCGGCAAAACCGGAATAGACCTCCGGGTCATATCCGCCATACCTGAGCACGGTCGGATGCACCATGCCGCAGCCAAGGATCTCCAGCCAGCCGGTGCCCTTGCAGACGCCGCAGCCTTCGCCGCCGCAGACAAAGCATTCCACATCCATTTCAGCGCTGGGCTCAGTGAAGGGGAAGAAGGACGGTCGCAGACGCGTGCGCGCGTTCTCGCCAAAGGTTCTGCGGGCAAAGTCGTTGAGCGTGCCGCGCATATCGGCAAAGGTAATGCCCTTGCCCACCACCAGCAGCTCCACCTGGATGAACTCAATTTCCGAGCGGGCTGTCAGCTGCTCATAACGCATGGTGGTGCCCGGCAGGATGACGCGGATATTTTCCGGCGCTCTTTCGCGCATCACCCGTACCTGCCCTGGCGAGGTATGCGTGCGCAGCACAACGCCCTCCTTATCAGTATAGAAAGTGTCCCACATATCGCGCGCGGGATGATAAGGCGGCATGTTCAAGAAAGTGAAGTTGTAATCGTCGGTTTCCACTTCCGGCGAGCGGTAAATCTGGAATCCCATATCGCCAAAGATCCTGTAAATCTGGCGCAAGGTCAAATGGAGTGGATGGATCCTCCCGCGGCGTGGTTTGCGCCCAGGCAGGGTCACATCCAGGGTTTCTTTGGTAAAAGCTTCCTGCTGGCTGGCAGCCTTGATGCCCTCTTCTTTTTCTGCCAGGGCTGCCTCCAACCCCGCTTTTGCCTGGTTCACGGCTTTGCCGATTATTGGGCGCTCTTCTTTGGCAAGCTTTCCCATCGAGCCATAAACCTGCATCACCAGCGACTTTTTCCCAAGGAATTCCTGTTTCCAGGCTTCCAGCGATTCTGCGTTCGCAACAGTCTGAAGCGCTTCAATCCCGCGCGCCAGTTCCGCCTGCAACTTCCCTTCAATTTCCAACATTCTTCACCTCATCAATTTGTCATTCGGACAAAAAAATGCCCATCCGGATAAAGGGACGGGCAAAAAAGCCGTGGTACCACCCTTCTTGGCTGGCAGAGCCAGCCCTCTCAGGTCGTTCTGTAACGGGAACTCCCGGCGCGGACTACTTGCACAAACGTTTCACCCGCGCGACTCCTGAGGGAACTTCAACTTTTGCATACCAAGCGCCGCTCTCAATCACGACCGCGCCTCCCTGTTGGTGCTCTAAAGCCTACTTTCCTCACTCACCATCGTTCGCCCTATTATAGAAGTTTTCAAAGGCATGGTCAAGGGCACGGAAAGAGCCGATAACTGCGAGCAATCCCACTGTTATCGGCTCTGTAACTTTGCGCCTGGCTCTTTGATAACTACAGTATTCAATTGTTTGACATTCACCAAAGTTTTTGCTTGCACTTCGGGCAAAATAAAAGAAGGTTTGTTAGTGTTGGTCTTTCCGTATTCGTAGTCGGGTTTTGTTCTTACAAACAGGGCAAAGTATCCAATCCGAATTCTTCATGTGGTCTAGTTCCTCATCCATGAACCGCTCTCCTTAATATAGGTTCTAAGCATTATCACCGCTCATTTTATGATGAAAAACGATAATCGCAAGTATAAAAATAACCACCGTATAACCCAATACAATTATCAAATGCGGTAGCATTTCGTCAAAATTGCCGCCCAAGACGGCTCGGATTGTTTGCACACTATGATAAAACGGCAAAATTTCAGCCGTTTTTTTGAAAGCGCCACCAATTAAGTCAATCGGAATAAATACCCCGGACAACCATGCCGCAACATTCGTCAATAAGGCCCCGCAAATGCCGCTTACCGCCTTTTCGTTCAGCAAACTGCCAAATAATAAGCCGAATCCTACAAATAAAAGCGAGGTCAGAGTTGTCACACCAATAGCAAGCAGGAGATTGGCGGTAAGTTCAAGCCCAACAATACAGGAAGCCAGCAAAGTTATTGCGGCTTGCGCCAACGCCATAACGAGCATTGGCAAAGTGTAGCCTAATATAAAATCCAAAGAGGTCATGGGTGAGGCGAACAAGCGCATTAAGAAAGATGAAGTACGGTCTTTGGACAACAGCAAACCCGCAAACAATGCCATGAACGCGGTTCCGAACATTGCTAAACCGGGCGCAAGGTTTTCAATCGAGAACATCGTATTATGTGCTTCAGGAGGAATACTGGCATTGATGACGGACAGCAGTACCAGCAGTATTAGCGGAAATCCCAATCCGAAAAAGAGATTGATGGGGTCACGCAAAACCTCTTTCGCATTGCGTTTTGCAAACAAAATAATTCTCACGCTGTGCCTCCTGATAGGATAACAAAAGCATCCTCCAACTTGCTTGTGCCGGTCTGCTTCGTCAATTCCGCTACCGTTCCAACAGCCGTCAATTTGCCGTTTGCCATTATTCCAACACGATCGGACAACGCTTCTACTTCTTCCAAATAATGTGTTGTAAGAATGATTGTAACCTTTCCTTTTAGTGCCTCAATGGATGCCCACAATTCGCGGCGGGCAAGAACGTCTAGCCCTAAAGTGGGTTCATCAAGGAACAAGATTTGTGGGTTAGAAATCAAAGCCATTGCAATAGAGAGCCGTCTTTGCATACCGCCCGACAATTGTTTTGCTTTTTTCTTCCGAACACGGTCAAGCCCAAATTGTGACACCATTTCGTCAGCGCTTTTCGTTGCGCTTTTGCTATCCTGACCATATATTCCCGCTATGAGTTCCAAGTTTTCAGTTACTGATAAATTTGCGGCTACGGCTGTTTCCTGCGGTGAGATATTAATTTTCCCTTTGACAGCCTGCGGGTGTTCTTTCACGCTATCGCCAAGCAACACCGCATTGCCGCCTGTTGGCTTAATCAAGCAGGACAACATTTTGATAGTTGTGGTTTTTCCCGCACCGTTGACACCTAAAAGAGAGAACAATTCGCCTTGCCCAATCGTCAAATTCAAATTGTCTACCGCCGTAAGCCCATCGTATTTTTTAGACAGGTTCGTAATTGTGATAGCATTCATTCTTCGTCTTCCCTCTCCGGCGCAGTACCATCAAAAAGCGTGGCTATAAGTTTTGTAAACGCATCTTTGGGCGGTATCGCTATGCCTTGTTTTTCGTCGCCCAAAACAATCAGCGTGTCGCCGGGATTGATGTCAAATATATCGCGGGCTTCTTTGGGGATAACAATTTGCCCCTTTTCACCCACCTTGACCGTCCATGCATATTTGCCTGTAGGTTTTTCCATTTTAAATTCTCCGTTCGAAAAGTATGAATTGTTTAACTTGTAAAATTAGTATACTGAGTTGAACTAATTTTGTCAAGTGCATTTGAATACCTATCTGCCCATCGCCTGCCTTGAGCGCACTCTGGATAAAAAAAACCGGGCTTTCGCCCGGCTTCATACTCTGCAATCACTTTACATCGCGGCTTTGACAAGCGCGATAAAAGACTCAGCCTTCAGGCTCGCTCCACCAATCAATCCGCCGTCGATGTCGGATTGACCAAACAGCTCTGCGGCGTTTCCGGGGTTCACCGAACCGCCGTAAAGAATGCGCATTCCGTCTCCTATCGTCTCGCCAAACATGTCGCGCAGGATCGGGCGGATCACATCCTTATGCACAGCGTTTGCGCCTTCAGGGGTGGCTGCCAAACCGGTGCCAATCGCCCAGACGGGCTCATAGGCAATCACCACCTGCTCCGCCTGCTCCTGGTTTAGCCCTTCCAGGTCTGCCCGCACCTGACGGCTAACCACCTCGGCGGTAATACCGCTCTGGTTTTCCTCCAAAGTCTCGCCCACGCATACAATCGGTTTCAGTCCGTGTGCCAATGCCGCCAAAACTTTCTTGTTAACCGTTTCATCCGTCTCGCCAAACATGGCGCGCCGCTCTGAGTGCCCCAAAATGACATACTCGCACAGCTCTTTCAGCATGGTCGGAGAAATTTCCCCGGTAAAAGCGCCCGAGTCTGCCCAGTGCATGTTCTGTGCTCCAAGTTTGATGGTCGATGCTTCCACCTCGCGTTTTGCGACTCCCAGCCCCACAAATGGCGGGCAAATCACAACTTCCACCCCCTCCACGGCATGTAAAACAGGATACATCTCGCGGATCAAGTCGCGGGTCTCATACAGCCCTTTGTTCATCTTCCAGTTGCCAGCAACCATCGGTGTTCTCATCAGTTCTACCATCCTCTGCTTTTAGTTAATTCATATTTTATCATTAAGCCGTTGTGATTCTAACCATTATTCCGAACAATCAAGACGGTATCTACAAATCATGGCCTGTGGTCTGATGGAATATATACAAGTGGATAGGCTATAACGATACCCGGGTTGAATAAGGTTGTCTGTCGCCTACCCACGCTACCAATCATTGCCTGTAACGTGGAAATCTTTTCGTAGGCCGGATTGCGCAGTTCATTCCGGATCCATCAATGCAAACCAAAGCCGGCTTCAACCGAGGAAGCCGGCCTACGAAAAACTATCATCAAGCCGTTCTGAATTTGACCATTCATCCAAAAAAAGGCTGACCGTGGAATTCCGGTCAGCCATAAACTAGAACTTGAGTAAATTACTTGGTGCGGAAGATCATCGGATTGAGCCACAACCCGCGGTTATCTTGCGAGGTGTTTTCGTTCCAGACCACGAGCGAGAATTGCACGTTCTGACCAGCAAGGGATGATAAGTCTATCTGCAGCGTATTCCACATCTGGTCATAGACTTCATGCCACTCGCCCAGTTCAGTGAAATTCCCATTTCCAATACGATAGTAAAGTTCAAACTTCAGGCTGCATTTCGGGCTATTCGCCTCGCACTGGATCGTCGCGCGGAATTGATCGCCATCTTTCACCAGGAAAGCGGGATAAATGCCCTGGATGTAGCCATCGCTGGCATCATTTGGCCGAGTGATCAAACCGATTTCGTTTTCCTGACCGCCATCTTCGCGGTAAGGTTTGTCCTTGGTTAAAACGTAGCCTTTATCGACATCACTCTCTTTGCCAGGGCAACTCAATGGGTTGGTTTTACTTGTGGACCAGCGCGCATCACAGGCGTTTTTGGCAAAGCTGTAAACCATGCCCTTGCCGTCAATGACCTGGATCTTCACCCAGAATGAGCCCTTGCTGTCTGGACCGGTGCCAAAGCGCGTACCATTTGGGTTGACCATCTGGAAGTTCGACTGGTAGGAGCCGACGGTTGACGGGGCAGTCAGATCAATTGAAATATCCACAGTCTCACCCGGCTTTACCTCTTTTGCCAGATCCCAGACTTTGGTGGACGACATCTGAGTGCCATCAACAAAAGCGATATCAAAGCGTGTGTCCCAGGTGCAGGAACCGCTGTTGCGAACGCGCCAGGTTTTTGTAAACGAATTTCCGGCAACGATTTTAGTTCCATCCGGGATGGTAATATCCTGGACAAATGTCACCTGATAGCAGGGGATGGGTGTAGCTGTTGGTGGGATTCTGGTCGGCGTCGCAGGGATAGCAGTAGGTGCCGGCTGGGTTGGTGTGGCAGGGATCTGAGTCACAGCAACCGTGGGCACTTCTGTAGTCTGCGCAGGCGGAGTCGTCTCCCCCGGAATTTGATTGATACCGGTGGGATTTAATGTCGGGGTGTTCTCAATCACGGGCGAGGTTGCCGTTAACTGAGCCACCACGGTCTGGTAATATTCCTGCGTTGCTTGTGCTTGCAGGGTTTGCATTGCTTGTTCAACAGGATCGCCCGTAGGCGCAGGGGTGCCAGGCGTGACACAGGCTGCCAGGATCAAACTTAAGGCCAGCACCATTAAGCCTGGAAAAATCCAACGTGGTTTACTAATGGTTTTACTTTTCATTTTCTATCTCCTTAATAGCCGAAACTACCTCTTTGATATAGACGCCCATCAGTCAGTTAAAGTTCCACGTAAATAACAACCGCCCAAAAGGGCGGTTGTGTCTTGCTTACTCGTTCGAAACTATCAATTGGATGCCCAGCCCCCACTGCTGCCCGGGTCCATAGCCGATGCGCGCACCGTCTGGTGCTGCGATCATCCAGTAGCTGTAGTAGGTGCCCTCGGTCTGCGGTGCAATCATATCTGGGATTGTGAGGTCGATTGTCTCTCCCGGCAGCACCTCTCTGGGAATGTCACCACGTTTATTGGTGCCAAAGGCCTCCCCACCCGCCAGAACCAGGTCATAATCCCTGGTCCACTTGCAGGTACCGGTATTCTTTACAGTCCAGGTTTTAGAAAATTTCGTACCTGGCTTCACAACAGTACCAGGGGGGAAGTTGACATCACCCACGAAATCAAACTGGAAACATTTCGCGCCAGCTGCTTCCGTTGGGGCGGTTGTGGGCACAGGCGTACCTGCGGTCGGGTTGGCAGTGGTTTGCGCGGTTGGCAGGACCACGACCTGCGTCGGGCAGACCGGGCAGGTTGGCTGAGGGGTCCAGGTGGGTTGATTGCTCAATTGCGTCACCAATGCCACCAAAGTTTCCACTGAGTTCTGAGTCGCCTTGGCTTGCTGCGTCGCTGCTACCTGCTGAGCGATTTCCGCTTCGGAAGGGGTAGGGGGAACAGAAGGGGCACAAGCAGCCAATACAAGGCTCAGGCTCAAAAGCCCCAGGATAATCCACTTCATTTTATGCATTTTTCTCATATCACTCTCCATCGATGATTTTACAGCCCAAACAAAAGCCGTGGAATCGGTATGCTAAGTGCGATTCTATCATTAATTCACAAAAGGTTTTTTGGACGCTTACCGTTTGAAAAACAAAAGAGAGCCGTTTTTTGAACGGCTCTCCGGGAAAAACTGTGTTTATTTGTTTGAAAGGATCGCCAGCCCGGGAAGTTCAATGCCTTCGAGCATTTCCAAAGAGGCACCGCCACCCGTTGAGATGTGTGTGATCTTATCACTCAGCCCAGATTGGTTGATGGCAGAAACTGAATCCCCACCGCCAATAATACTCACGGCTTTGCTCTCAGCCACTTTGTGCGCGATCGCAAATGTGCCTGCGGCAAAACGCGGGAACTCGAACACACCCATCGGTCCATTCCAGACAATCGTACCTGCATTGGCGATTTCCTTGCCAAAAGTTTCCACGGTTTTGGGACCAATATCCAGGATCCTCCAGCCAGCCGGTACATCGCCCACTGGCAGGGTTTCCATTTTCGCTTCAGCGTCAAACGCGTCACCGATTACCATGTCCACCGGCAAGAGCAATTTTCCTTCGGATTTCTCAAGCAGTTCTTTCGCAGTATCGAGGACCTCATTCTCCACAAGAGAATCAGCCATTTCGTAGCCGAGCGCCTTCAGGAAGGTGTTGGCCATACCGCCGCCAATCAGGATCTTGTCCGCTTTCTTGAGCAGGTTGTTGATCACGCCTATCTTATCCGAGATCTTTGCGCCACCCAAAATCGCCACGAACGGGCGCTGCGGATTAGCGATTGCGTCACCCAGGTATTTGATTTCCTTTTCCATCAGAAAACCGGCTGCTGAGGGCAGCAATTCCGCTACGCCATAGGTTGAGGCATGCGCACGATGCGCTGAACCAAAAGCATCATTCACATAGAGATCTGCCAAGGATGCCAGATCGGCTGCCATTTGCGGGTCATTCTTTTCTTCTTCCGCGTAAAAGCGGGTGTTCTCGAGCACCAGAACTTCGCCCGGTTTCAAGGCTTCGGCGGCAGCTTTGGCTATCTCACCGCGGCAATCCTCGGCAAACTTGACTGGTGCAGAGATCAGAGTAGCCAGGTGATCCGCTACCGGCTTCAGCGAAAACTCAGGGTTGGGTTGACCCTTTGGTCGCCCAAGATGAGACATCAAGATAACTGCTGCTCCGTGGTCAAGCAAATAATTGATTGTCGGTAGAGCAGAGGTTATGCGGGTATCGTCCTTGATTTTGCCTTCCTTAATTGGCACGTTAAAGTCCACCCGCACTAACACCTTCTTACCAGCCACGTCCAGATCGGTAACCATTTTCTTGTCAGACATTTTTTCTCCTTGTATGAAAAATGCGCATCACTGTTGTTTGAAACAATGCTGCGCATCCATCTAATCAGAAAACCTTGAGGTTTAGAGTTTTTTTGCAATCATCTTGCCCAGATCAACCGTGCGGCAGCTATAGCCCCATTCGTTGTCATACCAGGCCACAACCTTCACCAGGTTGCCATTCATGACCATATTCTTTTCGAGGTCAACAATGGATGAACGATCATCGCCCTTGAAGTCGCTCGAAACCAGTTGCTGATTGTAAGCACCAGTGGTCACGCCCAGGATGCCCTTCAGTGCTCCTTGAGAAGCTTCGACGAAGGCGGCATTCAGTTCTTCCTTGGTGGTTGGTTTTTCCACCAGGGCAACAAAGTCGACGATGGAAACGGTGGGGGTTGGAACGCGCAGAGAATAGCCGTCAAACTTGCCCTTGAGCTCAGGAATGACAAGCTCTACTGCCTTGGCAGCACCGGTGCTGGTGGGGATGATGTTCAGAGCAGCAGCGCGGGAACGGCGCAGTTCTTTCTTATGCCCCTGATCCAGGATGACCTGGTCATTGGTGTAGGAGTGGATGGTGGTCATGACGGCGCTGACGATGCCATAGCGGTCGTTCACGATCTTGGCGGCAGGTGCCAGGCAGTTGGTGGTGCAGGAAGCATTTGAAACGATGTGGTGAATCGCGTTATCGTATTTATCTTCATTCACACCCAAAACAATCGTCAGATCCTCGCCCTTGGCAGGTGCAGAGATGATGACTTTCTTGGCTCCAGCGCGCTGGATGTGCGCGTCTGCGCCAATTTTGCCTGCTGCAGGATCGCTCTTGGCAGTGGTGAAGATACCGGTGCATTCAAAAACGATATCCACGCCGAGATCTTTCCAAGGCAATTTGCCCGGATCTTTTTCGGCAAAGACTTTGATTTCAGCGCCATCGATTACCAGGTTGCCAGCTTCATTGACTTCAACGTCACCCTTGTAGATGCCATAGTTTGAGTCATACTTGAAAAGGTGGGCATTGGTTTGGGGATCAAAGAGATCATTGATCGCCACGATCTCCAAAGTGTCTGAAGCGTCCTCGAGGATGCGCTTTAAGACCTGACGTCCGATGCGGCCGAAGCCATTGATTGCTACTTTAGTTTTCATATATCCTCCGATTGAGTGAATTTGGTTTATTTTTGACTGGCATAGCTGCCAGACTGTTTAAGCTTAACCTTTAGAATTATATCCGATAGTTGCTCTGTCAGTATTACTCATTTAATAATAGTACATTTCTTTTCATGGCATTCTGATAATATCTGCCACCTGCAAACCGTGCAGTTTTGTCTATTATCCCAAAAACCCAGTTTAATTCAAAGGTCCTGTACGCTCTTCATACAAGTTCATGATGGCCCTCGCCAGTTTCCGGGAACTGTGCCGCCAGGGATACAGGTCATCCACCAAGTCCGCTTCGTACACGCGGTAGTTCTGCTTCATCTCGTCATCCAAGTAGACCCATTGCGCTTTCCCGCCCAAGTCTCCATGATAATTCTTATTACAGATCACTAAATTGAACAGGTGCTTGCAGATATGCCGGTCAATCTCCCGGGCATGGTCCGAGGCATTGAATCCATCCGTTTCACCCTGCTCGGTGGCGATATTACAGATATAGTAAGTTTCCGCGCGGCTTGCCAGGATGGCATCCGAAATCCCCTTCACCAGCAGGTTCGGCAGCAGACTGGTATACAAGCTGCCCGGACCAATCAGGATCAGATCCGCGTCCAGGATGGCTGAGGTGGTAGGTGGAAATGCCGGCGATTCTGCCGGATCGAGCCAGACCTTCAGGATCTTGCCAGGATACTGTGTCAGCTCCGCCTCGCCCCTCACCTCCACAATCTCCTGAGTTGCCTGATCCTGCACTTCCCCAACCAGTTGTACATTGCTCAAAGTCGAAGGCAGCACCTGTCCATAGATCGCCAAAACCCGGCCGGATTCAGCTACCGCTTCTTCAAAACTTCCGGTGATCTCACTGAGAGCTGTGATGAAGAGGTTCCCCATGGAATGCCCTTCCAGGCCAGCACCCGCAGTAAAACGATACTGAAAAACCTGTGAAAGCAGCGCTTCATCGCTGCTAAGAGCTGAAAGACAGTTGCGGATGTCTCCGGGTGGCAATACCCCCAGGTCGCGTCTCAGTTCCCCCGATGATCCACCGTCATCAGCGACGGTCACAATAGCCGTGATATTGTGGGTGTACTCCTTTAGACCTCGCAGGAGTGCCGCCAGTCCATGCCCACCGCCAATTACCACAACCTTGATACCCTTTTCGCGTTGACGATAATTCTTGAGCGTATCCCATACAGGTTTGCCATTTTTCTCAAATGGTCGTAATAATGAGCGGTTCGCGCCCCATATTCCAATCAGGATCATCGCCAGCCCCACTCCGCCGAAGAGCAGGAATCGGATCGGTCTGTCCAAAAAACGCAGGGAGAGCACCGCCAGGATGGGTACCAAGGCTTCATTCGTAGTGCTGCGATAGTAATCCAAAACCAATACCGCCGCGCCAAGCCCCAGCAGCATTGAACCGATGATGGTCAATACCAACCAGCGCTTATAGCCCATACCCGGCGCGAGCCATTTAAATTCCTGTTGGAGGCGAGTGATCAGCCGCTTAAACCAATTGTCTTTTTTTGCGAGAGTGCTCATTAATCTGATAATAGCAGGATTCCTTGCCATCGTCAACAATTCTCCAGCGGGTTTCGACTCATTTTAAACCTGTGTTGCTCTCAGCTCTTCAACGGATTTTACAAGACAATGGTAAAATCAATTAACAAAATTGACTGCTTTATTCAAGGAGCGACCATGCCAGAACAAAAACCTCTTATCGTCATGCGCTCGGGACCCATCCCCGGTTCGAGCTTTTATCTCGAGAAAACTGAAGTGACCCTTGGTCGTGACCTCGCCAATGATATCCCGGTTCCAGACCAGGAAATTTCCCGCCGTCACGCGCGCTTTGTTACCCGCACCGACGGTGTGTACATTGAAGACCTCGGTTCCACGAACGGCACGTTCTTGAATGGTGTCCGCATCAGTTCACCCCAACGCCTCAATAATGGCGACCTCATCACCCTGGCGGAAGCGACTGTAATGAGTTTCGAATGGCCTGACCAGGCGAAGACTCCCACCTACAGCGCTTATCCCGTGGAAGAACCGGTACCCCAGCCTATGCCCGCGGCTCCGCAAGCCGTCTATCAGCCTGCCCAGAAACCCGTTCCCCAGCAACCGCTTGCGCCCGAGCCCACACCGGAGCTAAAGCCCCGCACCCCCTGGTATTCCAACTTCTTCATTCTGTTGCTAATTGCGATTATCATCATCATGGTCATCGTGATCTTTATGCCAACCAGTTGGTGGTGTTTCTTCTCTGCCAACCGGATCCCCGGTTGTCCGGTCAATTAAATTGCTTTTGTTACAAACCGCCCGGGCCCTGATACCCGGGCTTTTTTATAAAATACGGCTTTTTACTTGATGATATATCTTCTCAGGGTTTTTCCCGTCATCTGACGCATTCTTGAAAAATGGCGCAATTTTGCGCTTTCGCGCTTTTAATCGGATAATTGGGGGTATAATAACAAGGTTACGCAAATACGTTAATTAGGCTCGAAAGAAAGAAAACATGACCGACCAACCTGAAATTCCCGCTGAAGAACCCGTCGTGAACAACTCTGGCAGCCTTGAGTCTGTCGGCATCGACGAGCAAATGCGCACGGCTTACCTCGACTATGCCATGAGCGTCATTGTCGCCCGCGCCATCCCTGATGTGCGCGACGGCCTCAAGCCGGTCCACCGGCGCATCCTCTACGCCATGCAAGACATGGGCATTCGTGCCAACACGCCTTCCAAAAAATCTGCCCGCATCGTCGGTGAAGTTTTGGGTAAATACCATCCCCATGGCGACTCAGCCGTCTACGATTCAATGGCGCGCATGGCGCAGGATTTCTCGATGCGCTATCCCCTGATTGATGGGCAGGGCAACTTTGGCTCGATCGATGGTGACTCCCCCGCAGCCATGCGCTACACCGAAGCCCGGCTAACCAAAATCGCCGATGAAATTTTGGCAGACCTGGATAAAGACACGGTTGACTTTCTCGACAACTTTGACGGTTCTCTAAAAGAGCCAGAGGTTCTGCCTGCCCGCCTCCCCAACCTGCTGATGAATGGCTCCAACGGTATTGCGGTCGGCATGGCAACCAACATTCCGCCGCACAACTTGCGCGAGTTGGTAGCTGCGCTCAACCTGCTCATTGACCGCTTCGACGAGCTTGATGAGGTCAGCGTTGAAGACCTCATGCAGCTCATTCCCGGACCAGACTTCCCCACAGGCGGCATTATCGTCGGCAGTGAGGGCATCCGCCAGGCATACAGCACCGGTCGCGGTCACCTAACAATGCGCGGCGCGGCTACCATTGAAGAAATTCGCGATGGACGTTTTGCCATCATCATCCACGAAATACCCTATCAGCTCAACAAAACCAGCCTGATTGAACGCATCGCTGCACTTCATCGCGAAGGACGCCTTGACTCCATCTCGGACATGCGGGATGAATCCGACCGCAATGGCATGCGCATCGTCATCGAGCTAAAACGCGGCACCCAACCGAAGCGTGTTCTCAACCAGCTCTACAAATACACCCCGCTTCAGTCAACCTTTGGTGTGCAGCTGCTCGCCCTGGTGGACGCTGAACCCCGCATGCTCACGCTCAAACGCGCACTCACGCATTTTTTGGAACATCGCCAGGTCGTCATCACCCGCCGGACACTCTACGAACTCGATAAAGCCAAAAAACGCGCTCATGTTCTGGACGGGCTCCTGATTGCCATTGCCAACCTCGATGCCGTAATCAAGACCATTCGGGAATCAAAAGATGCTGAAGTCGCCAAATCGAATTTGATGACCCGCTTCACCCTCACCGAAATCCAGGCTCAGGCAATTCTCGATATGCAGTTGCGCCGCCTGGCTGCCCTTGAACGCCAGAAAATTGAGGACGAATATAAGGCCCTGCTCGAAACTATTGCCGAGCTTGAAGACATCCTCGCCAACCCCCATAAAGTGCTTGAGATCATCCGCACCGACCTCAACGAATTGGCCGAAAAGTATGGCGACGACCGCCGCACGCATATCGTCCCTGATCTCGAAATGGACATCTCGGACGAATCCCTCGTCCAGGATGAACCGGTGTTTGTCTCCATTACCGACCGCGGATACATCAAGCGCGTGTCGGACCAGGCTTACCGCTCCCAGGGCAGAGGCGGTCGCGGTGTGATCGGTCAGAGCATGCGTGGTGAAGATGCTGTCACCTTCTTTGTGCGTGCCAACACGCTTGGCACCATGCTTTTCTTCACCAACAAGGGCAAGGTCTATTCCGAACGGGTATTTGAACTGCCCGAAGAAGCCCGCCAGGGACGCGGCATCCCCCTGGTCAACATCCTCAACCTCGAACCGGATGAGACCATTACGGCTTTGCTGCCTGTGGAAAGTTTCAGTGATGCTAAATTCTGCGCTCTTGCCACCAAACTCGGTCGCATCAAGCGCGTACCCATGTCTGATTTTGAGAGCGTGCGACCATCCGGTCTGATCGCCATCCGTCTCAATGACGGTGACGAATTGGGTTGGGTCCGCATGACCAGTGGTCAGGATGATCTGCTGCTTGTTACCAGGAAGGGGAAAGCCTTACGCTTCCACGAAAAGCAGGTCCGCCCCACAGGGCGTACAACTATGGGTGTCACCGGCATTACCCTGCGCGGTGATGACCAGGTGGCCGCGCTGGAAGTCGCTGAGCCGGAAGGCTACCTGTTTGTTTTGACCGAAAAGGGTCAGGGCAAACGCACCAGCCTGGAAGAATATATTCCCAAGACACGCGGCACGCTCGGCGTCACCACGATTAATCAGGACGTGCGCGAATCCGTTGGGGATATCGCCGAAGCGCGCGTTGTGCTTGATGGCGAGGAAGTCACCATGATTTCCCGCGGTGGGATTGTGCTGCGCACCAAAGTCGCTGAGATCTCAGTTCAAGGCCGCTCCACGCAAGGGGTTAAGGTTATGGAATTGGGCGAAGGGGATAGCATTGCCGCAATTGCTCGCATTTCCCGGGAGGAAGTGGAACTCTCCGAACAAACCAATGCCGCATCTGTAGCCGCAGGTGAAACCGCGCCACGCCGATCAAGGCGAAAAGCTGCTGTGGAGGATGTGGAAGTGGACCTTGAGTCCGAAGTGGAAATTGTTGAAGAGGAAAACGATTATCCCGAGGACGAAGACGAAGAAGGTAACACTTCGGCAGACTGAAGACTAAATTCTTGACCATCTGCACCCTCCACCAGGAGGGAACCGTCGGATGAGACACCCAGAAGGCGAAACAATCCCGTTTCGCCTTTATGATTCCTGATGCTTTTCATCTC
>WOZA01000074.1:8626-19085 GCA_011620505.1 Anaerolineaceae bacterium | reverse complement strand
CCAGAAGGCGAAACAATCCCGTTTCGCCTTTATGATTCCTGATGCTTTTCATCTCCCCCTTGAATGCCAGGCGCTCATTCCATTCCCGGATAAAGGCATCACCTGGCAACAATTCTCGCAGCTCTTGCATGGATTGCAGAATAGCCCAAAGCCAGGCTTCAGCATCCAAACTGCAGCCGGTTTCGCTTAAAACATCGCTGGCCGGGTAATTCATCGGTGCATTTTCTCTGAAGGCGCCAGGCAGAAGGTTTACCCCCACCCCTACCACGACCGCGTTGGCGTTCCCAGCCTGCAGGTCAGTTTCTGCGAGTACCCCGCAAATCTTCTTACCATTGAGCAAGACGTCATTGGGCCATTTCACCTGTGCTTCTACACCAGTTTTTGTCTGGACCGCCCGAGCTACTGCCAAAGCTCCAAGCGCGGTAAACCGCCCCAATAAGGTTAGCTCTTCCTGGTTCGGTCTGAATAATACCGAAAAGGTCAATGAACTTTTTGGCTGACTCTCCCAAGTGTGGTTTCTCTGCCCGCGTCCCTTGGTTTGCTGCTGCACCCACACCACCAGGCCATCCTCAGCGCCGGATCTGGCTGCTTCCAAAGCGACATCGTTCGAAGAGCCCACCTCTTCGAGATTTGTTAGCTGGAACTTCACAACATGATCTGGCTTTCGGTCTTAATAGGCAAAGTAAAACAAATCCTTGCACCCTGATGATAGGTTTCATCCACCCAAATTCTTCCCCCATGCGCCTTTACAATCGATTGGCACAGGTACAAACCCAAACCGGTGCCTTTGGTAGTCTTGGCCACTGCATTCGACCGGTAGAAGCGATCGAAGACATGCGGAACATCGATTGGGTCAAACCCTTTGCCCTGGTCTGTAATACAAACTTGGATATTTTCATCGATTTTTTTGCCATCGATTTTTATTGTCCCGCCCTCAGAATACTTGATTGCATTTGTGAGTAAGTTGGATATCAACTGGCTAATCCGCGTCTCATCAGCAACAATGATGGGAAAATCTTCCGAAAGATCCGTCAGAATTTGGTGCTTATCGCTTTGCAGCGCGAACTTCTTGCTTAAATCGTTGATCAGTGCCGCCAGATCCACTTCTGTCTTGTGCAGCGTGATCCCGCCCGATTGCAGCTTGGTTGCATCCAGTAAATCCTCGACCATTGCAGTCAGATGATCCGCCTCTTCGTCGATTACCTGCAGACCCTCTTTGACCATCGCCTGATCCCATTCCACATCGTCTCGTAGGAGTGTGCTGGCATAGCCTTTGATTAAGGAGATCGGGGTTTTGAGTTCGTGGCTCATGACCGAAATGAAGTTCGTCTTGAGTTCTTCCGCCTCCCTGAAACGAGTAATATCGCGTACCGAAGCGATAATATTCAGGAGCTCGCCTTCATCCGAAAACAACGGGGCGTACGTGATCTCCACGGGGATCGGATCCAATGGGCTGTATCGCAGCATGTCTCCTTCCAGGAAGAGGTCTTTCGTGGCGCCCCACTGCCGCTGGGACTTAACTACCTCATCCAGTTCAATCCCCTTCGGTGGTTTTGCCCACCGCACCACCTGGTCAAATGGTTTATTAATCAATTCTTCTGCCGGCGCGTTTATCAGCCGTTCGAAGGCATGATTTACCTGGATTACTGTCAGGTCTGGATTAAGAATGAGGATGCCGTCCGCAACTGAACTAAGCAGTGCCGCCATCCGCAAGCCCTGGCGGCTCACCTGGGTGTAAAGCCTGGCGTTTCGTACAGCAATAGCCGCCTGGTTGGCGAAGTTGTTCAGAATATAGTAATCATTCGCCGAGAAAATGGCTCGATAGTTGCGGAAAACATAAATTTGCCCGATGGTAGCGTGCTGGACGGTCATGGCAATGCCCACGCCTGTGATCATGCCCATGCTGATCTCACTCAACATGCGGTTGATTTCCGGAATGCATGCTTCTGCGCCTTCATCGCCGCAACTGAGGCTTTCCAGCCAGGTCTCAAGATAAGACAATAACGCTGGTGGGATGCCCTGGTTGATCGCAATGTGCCAATCGCCCGCATCCCCTGCCAGGGCAATAAAGCCGGCATGCCCACCCAGCATCTCAATCGCGATGTACAGGATGCGGCTCAGAAGTTTGTTGAGGTCCAATTCCTCGGTGAGAGCGCGTGAGATCTCGAGCAGATACTCTCTCTGGCGTATACGATAATCAGGTAACATAGGCTAATTGTATCCCAGCTCAGCAGCAACTATCAATCAGGCGGCGTTCCAGCCTGGCTAAAACCCTGACTTTATCCCATCGAGTGGTTCAATGTCTCCAGTAAAGCCTTGTTTGTCATGTCCATTTGCAGCGGTGTTACGGAAATATAGCCTTGCTTGATCGCCCAATAGTCAGTACCTTCATCCATCAAGCCAGTCGGTGCTTCTCCACCAATCCAGTAATAAGGTTTCCCGCGAGGGTCCAGCCGTTTCTCCAGCACATCCTGGTACAATCTGACGCCCTGCCGGGTGTAGAGCACGCCTTTATACTGCCCATCTTCCCGGTACGGCAGGTTGACATTCCAGATCGGCTGTTGGATCTTCACAAACGTATCAGCGAGCAACCCCTGGATTACCTCCACCGCCACTTTGGCAGCAGACGCAAAATTGAGCTCCCCATCATAATGTTCCGGCGCGTCGAGCGAAACTGCGACACCCGGCTTTCCATTAATCGAGGCTTCCATCGCCGCCGTAACTGTTCCGGAGTAAGTCACGTCCAGACCCACGTTTGCATTCGGGTTGATGCCCGATACAACCACATCGATCGGTTTTTCGATCGCCCCCATGATGGCAATTGCCACGCAGTCTGAAGGCGCCCCATCGCAAGAAAAAGCCTGGCTGCCATCGGCCAGCTTTACATCCCGCACCCTCAGCGGACGGGTCATGGTCTTGACATGCCCGCAGGCTGACCAATTATGATCCGGAGCCAACACGCTCACTTCGTAACCCGGGATCTGCCGGATCGCCTGAACAAGCGCCAGCAGACCAGGCGCAAACACCCCATCATCATTCGTCACCAAAAAATGGGTCATTCCCTTACCTCTTAGTGGCGTTTTCGCCGCTTCTTGTTCGAGCTCGATTCAGTAGCAGGCTTTGGCTTTGGCTCTGCCCCGCCTGTGGCTTTTACCGGAGCAGGAGTCGCGATAGCATTTTGCGGTTCGGCTGCTTTCGTCGGGCGGTAGCGGAACATTCGGCTGATCACTGTCTGGCGGACCTCCGAAAGCATCTCTGTAAACAGCGTACTCGCCTGGCTCTTATAGCGCACCAGTGGGTCGCGCTGGGCATAAGACTCCATGCTGATCGAAACCCGCAACGCTTCCATGCGGGTCAGGTATTCCACCCAGGTTTCAGTGATTGTGCCAAGCAGCAAATCGCGATAGATGCGATTTTGGGCTTTATCACCCAGAACTTCGCGGATACTTTCGTGCAGAGTCTCCGGGATATCCTCTATAGCCAATCCCGAGATCGCTTCGAATTCCTGTTCACCAAGCTTGGCGTTTAATGCGTCCTTTGTCGCTTTTGGCAGATCTGCCAATGTGAAATTGTTATTTGCCAGATGTTGAAACTCAAACTCCCCGAAAATTTCAGCAAGCTTCTTTTCTGCACCTTGTAAATGAGTCAGAACCTCTTCTGTGACTTTTTCAGCCGGCTGCTTTAGCAGCTGCTCTGACATAGAGAAAAGGTAGCTCAACCTCAGCTGGGTTTGGAAAGTTTTCCGATGCGAGTGGGCATCAAAAGCGATTCTCTTGCCCTCGGTGGTCAGCTGCACCAGTTGGACGCGCGCGTCTTCAGAGGTTAACGCAGCCTGCAGCAGTTCCGGGTTCGCTTCGAGGTCGCGCCGCACTTCGCCTTCAGCCCCAAACAGCCGATCCACTCGCTTTTCGAGCGCATCGTTGATCTGGGAATCGATTTTTTGCCGCACTTCTGCCCAAGGCAGTTGCGCCAGGTCAATGGGTTTCATCGCCCAGTTATCCCCAAAGCGTTTCTCAAGCGTCAGGAGGATCCGCCGAACCGTCGTCAACATCACGCCTGTCCGCAAGGCTTCCTTGAGCGGGGCTTTCATGCTCATGGGGTCTTCCATGAAGCTGCGTTGTTGGGCTGACGACAATCTCACCGGAGTCTGCACGATCGCGCCAATCTCCGCTGCCAGGTCATGCTGCTCACTCGGATCAAAGCTATCCAGGTAAGCGTCCAGCATTTCATTGCGTTCTGCCAGCTGAGTCTTCATACTCTGTTCGCTGCGTTCAAAGAGCAGAGCCGCCCCTTCGCGGATGTGTTCATTCTCGCTCAGCACGGCATCTTTTGCCAATGCCACGAGTTTTTCGATCAGGGCATCTTCATCACTTGGAGTGCCAAGGCTGTCCAGCACCATCTTCAAGGAATAACTTGGGTAACTGCCAAAGTCTGTCTGGATGGAAGGCTGGATGTCCTCCAGGAATCCCAGTAATTTCCAGGGACCTTCTTTGTCCTCGAGACCGGTGCGTATCCTGCGGCCAAGCTCAGTGACCAGCATTTCGCTTACGTCTTCATGCAGGTCGTCCTTGGTAAAGATCTTGTCCCGCTGGCTGTAAATCCGGTTTCTTTGCGTGTTCAGCACATCATCGTATTCCAGCAGATGCTTGCGCACATCAAAGTTAGCACCTTCCACGCGGGTCTGAGACTGCTCAACCAGCCTATTCACCAGAGGAATTTCGATTGGCATGTTCTCATCGATCTTGAAGCGCTGCAGCAACCCTTCCATTTGCTGCCCGCCAAACATTCGCATCAGGTCATCATCCAGTGCCAGGTAAAATCGCGATGAGCCCGGGTCTCCCTGCCGGCCAGCACGACCGCGCAGTTGGTTATCAATGCGGCGCGCTTCATGTCGTTCTGAGCCAATGACATGCAAGCCGCCCAGTTCACGCACTTTTGCCATGTTCTCCATGTAGACCAGGAAGCCGTTCACTGCCTCTTGCTGGGTCTCGTCCAGGTCCCCATCCAGTGCCTTCACCGCTTCTAATCGTTCGGGCATGGACATGTTGTAGGGGTCAGCCTGGGTTTTCTCCGCCAGCACCTGGTTTACCCGCGAGAGCAGGCCTTCCGAAAGCTCCCCACCCAGCTTGATATCCACACCGCGGCCAGCCATGTTGGTGGCAATCGTCACGGCCCCAAACGCGCCAGCTCCAGCGATGATCAGCGACTCTTCTGTGTGTTTGCGGGCATTCAACACCTGGTGCGGGATACCGCTGTCGAACAGAGCTTTCAGACGTTCCCAATCTTTTTCTTCCAGCTTCAGCAGAGCCAGCAGGTTCGCCTTATTGGATTCATCTGCCAGGTCGAGCGTGGTCATTCCGTTTTGCGTTGCGAGCCGGCGCAATTCCGGCATGCGCAGCTTATCCAGGGGTTCGCTTAAGATTTTCAGCTCGGGTTGATCAACAAAATCAGCCTCGTTGAGCCCCTTGGTTTTGAACCATGCCTGCCGGATCAGTTTCACCTGCAGCAGACGCCGCACCATCTCTGCGCTCAATCGCTCCGAAAGGCGTTCGGAGTTTTCAACCGAAGTTGAGCCCACCAATTGCGGTCGCCCAATCACATAGTAATGGATGATTTCCTGTACAATCGCGCGCACTTTGCCTTCGGTCGTGCGATAGATCACATCCGGATAATCCTTACGCTTATAGAACAGGGGTTTTTTCTGGGGATCCGATTCGGCATAGTAGTAGGTGAATTTGTAGCCTTCCTCATCCTTCACTTCTTCATCGCGCAGACCCGATTCCGGCCGCATTGCCTGGTATTCGAGGTTTGTTGGAATCGGAAGCACGTCCAGTCCGTAGATCCGGAAGAACTCCTCTTTCTCGGTAAGCGCCGTACCAGTCATGCCAGCCAGTTTGCTGTACATGCGGAAGTAATTCTGGATGGTGATGGTGGCATGCGTGATATTTTCCGCTTGCACCTTCACGCCCTCCTTGGCTTCGATTGCCTGGTGCAAACCGTCGGACCAGCGCCTTCCGGGCATCATGCGACCGGTAAACTCATCCACGATGATGACTTCGCCATTCTGGACAATGTAATCTTTATTTCTCCGGAAAAGGAATGCCGCTCGCAGGGATTGCTCCAAAAAGCCCATCAAGCGCGCCTGCTCGGGTTTAATATCTTCCGGTCGCTCAGGGTCAGAGAGTGGCTCCCCGAGCAGCTCTTCCACGTGCCCGATGCCGACTTCGGTCAGGCTCACGGTTTGGTCTTTTTCTTCAACCTCATAATCTTCGGGGTTCAGTGCTCTGACGATCTGCGCCATGCGGATGTAGTTCTCGGAATCCTCATGCGATGCGCCCGAGATGATTAACGGAGTTCGCGCTTCATCGATCAGGATGTTGTCAACTTCATCGATGATGGCAAAATGATGCCCACGCTGAACACGTTGATCCCAACGCATCGTGATGTTGTCGCGCAGATAGTCAAAACCAAACTCACTGTTGGTTCCATAGGTGATATCAGCCAGGTAGGCTTGCTTACGCGGCACAGGTCTGAGCAGATTGGTAGCTTCTGCTAAGGATCTCTCGTTGGGATCGAAGATGAAAGCATGCTCGCCGCCATCTGCACTACCGACTGCCTGGAGTACACCCACGCTCATACCCAACATGGCAAATATCGCGCCCATCCAGCGTCCGTCGCGCCTTGCCAGGTAATCGTTCACCGTGACCAGGTGAGCGCCCTTGCCTTCGAGGGCGTTAAGGTAAAGCGGCAGAGTGGCAGAGAGGGTTTTGCCTTCTCCCGTTCGCAGTTCCGATATACCCCCCTGGTGTAGATTAATGCCGCAGATTAACTGTACGTCGTAGTGGCGTTGCCCTAATACCCGCTTGCCCGCTTCGCGCACGGTCGCGAAGGCTTCCGGCAGAAGCGAATCAAGGGTTTCGCCTTTAGCCAGGCGCTCACGGTATTCAACCGTCTTGGCTGCAAGCCCATCATTGCTCAGCTTCTCAAATTGCCCTTCGAGGGCATTGATCTGGTCTACAATCGTTACCAGTTGGTCAATTTTCTTTTTATGCGGATCTCCTGTGAAGATCTGCCCAATTTTCTTGAACATAATTCAAATCCTGTGAGTCGTAAATTTCAATCAATATCCAGCCGCCAAAACCGGCTGTTATGGCAACCCGTAATGTTAAATTATAGCATACCGCCTGCTCGACGGCTTACAACCGCATGCTGCTTGACATTACAACCGCATGCTGCAACAACCGCATGCTGCAGGTATGTAAAAATAGTTCTTGTGGCGGGTTCTGGTAGTTCGCAAACCGGATTCCTTGCCTGCCCTGGGGCTCTTTTCTCCAGGGTTGAATCCGGCTTTCTTTACTTCCCCGTTCATGCCAGATTGTACTGCACAATCCGGCCAACGGAAACTAAACCAGGTCTGCAATCGCAGACCTGGTTATTAAATAAAGGAACACTATTCAACCGTAACGTTCGTATAAACTGGCGTCACATTCCCATCCAGATCCGCCACCAGGAAACCGACCAGGTAATCCCCGCTCGGCAGCCATTCCTGCTTCCACTGGAACGGCTTACTGCCGAAGGTCAAGACATCTCCATCGGTGGTCGAAATCTTGGTGACCTTTCCGTTAGCATCCAAATCCATCCATTTGTAAGAGATTGTGAAGGTGTCTCCCGGGTTCGGCGTGATTTCCGAAGCAGTTCCAGCAGTGCTGTTGCCCACGAAACCTATCACCTGGAACAAATACTCATCCTTGAACAGGAGTTGCGCGGTGCGGGTCTCGCCGGTTTCGCTGAAGGTGTAGGTCCCATCCACCGCGTAAACAGCCTGCTCAGCCGACGCGCCATAAGACACCGGATTGAGCAGCGCAATGCCTGATTCGGTCCCATCCGTGATGGTGAAAACCAATGGTTCGAAATCAAAATTGAGCTTGAAGGTCTCCGCGTCTGGCCAGATGGGGTAATAAACGCCATTTTCAGTTCCCGTGGACGGGCTTTCAAGATAATCGGTGTCCGCTACGTAAATACTATTCGAAGCCGTATCAACCAAGCCAGTAAACAAGTAGATATAGCCGATGTTTTTACCAGTGATGGTTGTGCTCAGCGTGATTGAATCACCTGGTGAGACCCTGTTGGCGCTTGCACTGATGTCAGTGACCGTAACAGTTCCCGCCCCAGGTATCTGGCTGGCACGGTTGATATTGACCGCTTCCACGGCATTTTCCGTGAACTTCCGCCCGGCATAGTGATAGCCCAGGAAGTCATCCCAGAGCGACGCCCTGCTAAAGGTGTTAGCAATCACTGAGTAGGATGCCATGCCCGTTGAGTTATTGCTGTAAAGTTGGGAATTGGGGAAGTAAACGGCAATACCGGTTGAACCGGGCTTCGAAGGACCATGCTTCTCCGCTACAACCACCTGCTGAATAGCGCTGAGCACGTTATTTGCCTGTTGGCGCGTGGTGCTGTCGCCGGCATACTTGGCTGTCAGGGCTGCAAAATGACCCAGGTCAATGAATGAAGGCGGCACGTTGCTGCCGAAAATGGAGGTATAGGACTGGGCGTAACTACGTGCCTGCGCCACCGCCCGCTGATCGACATTTTGCAGGTAGTAAGAGAATTGATTGATAGCATTCAGCAGTGGCTGCAGGTCATCGAGATTCACTGCGGTCAGAGTAACATTCTCCTCAAGCTGGGCAGCCAACTGCTCCGCGCTCATCCGATTGACATACCATCCACCCCCACTGGAGTTTTGCGCCAGGAAATCCGCACGTGCCTGGTCATCGACCACCCGCTGATCCTGGCTGATGTAGGAATCGACGATATTTGCCGCCAGTTCTTCCGTGGTTACGTCCGGGTTATAGACCATTAAGCTCAGGAAGGCGGTGTAAGCCCAACCCAACCCAGGTTCAGTCTCTTCTGATGCGACTGCATAATGTGCATAAGGTTCCAGTGCGGTATACACTTCCATCTGGCTCATCAGGCAGGCATCCAGACCGATCAGGTCGAATTTATCGATCCCGGTTGTCTGAATGGTGTTATCCAGTGCCTTTTCCAATTCGTTGAGATAGATAATGTCATCCTTCATGGCCGAAACCAAAGGCGCGTTGGTGCTGCGGTCTTGCTCAGCGGGGGAAGGATCGCTCCAGCCGCCCGGCCATCCCATGCCGTGGTCCGACATGACCAGCACATACTTATCTGCTGGATAGCTCTTGATCGCCCAGGTCAAATAGTCCGAGAGAGTAGTGGCATCGCCCATATTCTTCTCGCCCAGATCCATCAGTAATTCGGAGCCGAGATTGTTCAGGTCATTATCATAGGTCACCAAGTAACGGCGGGTTGTGTCCCAGTTGCCATCGCCGGAATATCCCCCACGATAACGATCTATCTGACTGACGATCACAACCTGATCCGTGGAGCCTATCATCTCCATTTCATTCAGGTCCATCATGATGTCCCGTTCGAGCGCTGGGTCATCGGCATCCTGGTACATCATTACCAACCACTTCTGCCCGGAATTTGCACCGGTATTGAGCGCTGTCGGCCAGGGGGTGCCTGTGGCACGTGGCTGAGATGGCTGCAATGGTTGTGTTGGTTCTGTAAAAAAAGGCACATTCTGCGTAGGCTCA
The DNA here is from genome assembly GCA_011620505.1 of Anaerolineaceae bacterium. Lineage (GTDB taxonomy): Bacteria > Chloroflexota > Anaerolineae > Anaerolineales > Anaerolineaceae > Mesolinea. The sequence continues at coordinate 9,465 of WOZA01000074.1, read as the reverse complement.
GCCTCAAGACCGGTCGTACCCGATAGCAATGATCCACCCTGGCAACCTCTCAAGAGAAAATAGAGCACTATTACCAGGATGATGATCCCAATGATTCCACCGCTGCGACCTCGCCGGCTACCGCTGGAGCCCGTCAAACCGCCAAGCCCACCTGAACTACCAGAGCCGCCCGAACTGCCCGATCCGCCAAGCCCTCCGAGCAGACCGCCAAGCCCACCCAAACCGCTGCTTCCGCTCGAGGAGGAACCACTCGGGTTACTGCCAGAGCTTTGACTGGATCCATTTGGATAGGTTGGCCTGGTGGGTTTGGCGCTTGGTTTAGCCGAACCGGCTGGCCTGCGAATCGGTTGTTCCGCTTGTGTGGTCGGACGATTACTGCTCTTCCGACGTCGGCCTGCATTTATTTCAGGGATTTGATCAGACATGACTACCTTCCAATCTTTGTTTAAATGGTAGATGAGCTATATTAGAGATTTTAATCCATTTATGACTTGCAAGATATTTTTGATTAACGCGCACAGTCTCAAGTTCCAGCCGGGTTATTGCCTGCATCCGAAGGATGCGAGTGGTCATGATCTTCTTCGTCTTCCCGCTGATGGGCATGAAAGTGCGTATGGGTATATTCGATTATCTCTGGGACGAGATCGTCGCCCCTGCGTTTGACCACCATTTTGGTATGTGTATGGGGATGCGTGTGCTGGATGCTAATTGTGTCGGTTACCAAAAACCAGCTGGCAGCGGCCATCAGGATCAATCCCACCCAAAAAGTTGGCAGAGGAAGCGTCCGGAAAATCAGGAAGGAGAAAATCACTCCCAGAAATGGAGCTACGGCATAGTAG
>WOZA01000074.1:0-8526 GCA_011620505.1 Anaerolineaceae bacterium | reverse complement strand
CCGGAAAATCAGGAAGGAGAAAATCACTCCCAGAAATGGAGCTACGGCATAGTAGGCGCTGGTTTTTGCCGCGCCAAGCTGCATTTGTGCCTTGACATAGTAATTGATGCTCAACCCGTAAGCTACGAAGCCAAGCAGCATGGTCAGTAAGATGAAACCAACCTGAGGAAAAGCCTCTCTGGTCAGTAAAGCCAGAATCAAGGAACCAAATCCCGAACCAATGCCTTTGATGATGACGATGTCTGAGCTGGCACGGTTAGAAAGCTTGCGCGTGAAGTTGTTTTCAAGCCCCCAGGTAGTGCTTGCTGCCAAAATCAATAACGAACCGCCCGAAAATCGAAAGGCTGAAAAGCTTTCCAGCGAAAGAAGCACACTTGCGAATGTCACTAACACAATCCCAATCCAGAGTCTTCGGGATATCGCTTCCTTAAAAAGAATTAAGGCAATTAGAGATGTGGCAACAATCTCAAAATTATTCAGGAGTGAGGCATTCGCTGCCAAAGTACTTCTCAGACCGAACATTAACAGTGCGGGAGCAAGAATGTCAAGCAGTACCATCCCCAGGATATAAGGTTTCTCATCCTTTTCGATGGGAGCAATGGTTCTTTCTACTGGCGGGGTGCTAAAAAACCACAGCCCAAGCATCCCCAAGCCCGCCCCAAGATACAAAAATGCTGCCATATATAACGGCTCCACGGAGCCCAAAAGCAAGCGTGAAAACGGCATATTCAGGGCATAGAGAGCAGCTGCAAGGAACGCATATGCGGTTGCCTCGCGCAGACTGTTGGTATTCTTTCGGCTAAGCATATTCATTAGTTCCCATTATAGTCAAAAGCCGGCTTAGGCTAAGCCGGCTTTTGTTTCCTCAAACCAGAATTATTTGCGGCACATAGGTCCATTCCATCATTCCCACTCTGGAGGTGTGATTAATAATGTACCGGGTCCTCAATTATTAAGGCTCTTGTGTGGGCAGGCTCAGAAATCGCGAGATATCAATCATCATGTCATTCCCGCTGGTCATCACCTGGGGCAGAATTCCATTCCATTTGGTCAGGAAAAGGTATTGTAGATATTCAGGCGTCAGAGCACCGGTATCGTTGAGCGCTTTTTGCGCATCTGCCTGACCCTTCGCCTCCGTTATTACCGTCTGTGCGTCAATCTCTGCCTGTGCCAGCTTTTGCTTGGATGTTTCCACCTGCTGCTGCGCGACTTGTTTTGCTTCAATGGCTTGCTGGTATTCACTTGAAAAATCGAAGTTAACAATGTTGAAGTTCTCAACAATGATGAAGTACGGTTCCAATTGCTTGGTCAGTTCGCTTTCAGCCAAAAAACGGACTTCATCACGCTTGGTAATCAGCTCTTCAGCGGAGAATTGGGCTGTTACGGCTTTGAAAGTGTTCTGAATTGCCGGGGCGACAATGATGTTGGCATAATCCGCGCCTACATTCTCAAAAACATCCTTCGCGCGGCTGCCATCCAGGTGATAGTTAACCGCAATCAGGGATGTTACTACCTGCAGGTTTTCTGACATGGCTGTTGCCTGGACTTCGTCCTTCTGCGTCCGCACGTTCATCAACACCACGCGTTCCACAAATGGAAGCTTAACATTGATGCCGGGGTAAGACACCCGATTAACAGCGCTAAATCGCAGAACCACACCGATGTTGCCTGCGGGAACTTCATAAAATAGCGACGTTGCCAGTATGATTAATACCAGGACAATTAAAATGATAGGTACCACCCGCTTGTTTAACTTCAAACTATTGGTGGGGTTTGAATTTGCTGCTGAAAATTTTCCATCGAACATAGTTTCACCTCTCAGGTCTATTATTCCAGATATTTAAAAGAGTTGCTATAGATTATCTAAGGTATTCCACGATTGCCCCGAGTTGAAACGGGTGGGTCATGGTATTTGACCCAATAAAACTTCATCCCAAATTCGCTGAAAAACCCAAAAAGCAAACTTCAGGAAAATTTTCCGCACCTAAAAAACGACCTTCTCACGGGAGGTGAGATAACGGAAAATCTGTGTGACCTCACCTCTCCATCAATGCCGTTGCTTTACAGCCCCTTACTGCCCGCCGTCCATAGCACAGCGAAATCCCAGGTCTGGGCCATTATACAGGCTCAGATCATATGCCCGGCTCGAAACGCGTGCCGCCAGCCAGTTGCTCGCCCATCCGCCACCCCGAACCGTTCGCAGTTGGTTAGGCTCTTCTGCCAAAGGATTCTCTGTGGGACTGACGCTATAGAAATCTTCAATGTAACTATCCGCCACCCATTCCCAGACGTTTCCCGTCATATCCATTATGCCAAACTCACTTGCTCCTTCCGGGTAGCTGCCCACAGCCACGGTATCTCCCACGCAGGCAGACATTGTGGCGTTGTGATAGATATTCGCTTTCGAGCAGTCAGGAGCTTCATCTCCCCAAGGATAAGCCTTTGGGGTCGTTCCGCGTGCCGCCAGCTCCCACTCAGCTTCCGTCGGAAGACGTTTGCCAGCCCAGGTGCAATACGCCTGAGCCTGTTCCCACTTGACATTGATCATCGGGAAATTGGCATATTCGGGGTTCTGATAATAATCATCCCGGGTTTTTGAATCGGAAACAATCGGCGCCACACAACCGCCGGCTGCCACACAGGCGGCATACTGCGCGTTGGTCACCTCATATACGTCAATCGCATACGCTGACAGACTAACCTTATGCTGCGGGAGTTCATCGCTGGGGCAGTTATAGCTGTTATTATGCTCCGGATCACAGCCCATCATGTACTCTGTCGCCGGGATAAGAACCATACCTTCCGGCACTTCAGTTACACCCGGCTCTGCAACCGGCTCAGTCGGCATTTCGGAACTTGACTCGGTGTCAGCGGTAGGGCTGGCCTCAATCTCCTCCTCAACAACCGGTTTTGGTGTCTGGAGCGGCGTTTGCATAATACAACCAGACACCAATAACATCAGCAGCAATGCTGATAAGATCTTGCCCGACATTGTGAACCTCCTTAACTACGAACAAACAGGAAAACAGACATTCCCTGCTTACATTATAGTAAGTTTAAACTAAATCCCAAATATGAATAACCATTCTGAGCTTATTTTCGAATTATTACCATTATTAGCTTCAAATGAAAATAGAGAATGAGTAGTGATCTGCCCGTACTTACGCCTTTAAAACAAAATCACCGGATGAACCGGTGAAATGTATGGGCGCTAGAGGGCTCGAACCTCCGAACCTCACGGATGTGAACCGTGCGCTCTAACCAACTGAGCTAAGCGCCCGAAGTGCCGTGATTATAGCAAACCTATTCGAATTTGTCCACAACTGCTTTACCAACAGTCCAGCGATTTAAAGAGCCCGGATAATTTTTTCCACGTCGACTGTCTCATCCAAGACTGCCGAGAAGTCCCGTTTACCATCAATGGCTGCCTTCACCTTGTTCGCCATGCAGTCATCACCCAGTAAGATCGATCCGATCATCTTCCCATCACGGAAAAGGAAGCTTTTATAACCACCATCCTTGCTTTCTGCCACCAGTCGGTCCTCATCCAAACTCGGCGAAAACTGACCGATACTGAACACATCCACTCCCAGGACCTTCAGCCTGGTCGAAGGCGGGTCGCCCAAAAAGTTTGTTTCTTTGCCGGCTGCGTTCTGCCCGGCAATGGTTCCCTGGTTCTTTGCAGGTATCCACAGACCGTAGCTTCTGCCCTGGAACTCGGTCAGGTCTCCTGCCGCAAGGATATCCGGATTGGAGGTCACCATGTGCTCGTTCACCAGCACGCCCCGGTTGATTGCCAGCCCTGCTGACTTTGCCAACTCAAGGTTAGCCGAAACGCCCGTGCTGATCAGCACCAAATCCGCCGGCAAAACCTGCCCATCCGCCAGTTCCACGTTCTCAACCCTGCCATCACCCTGCAGCGCTTTGGTCATTGCCGGCACAACCACTTTGATCCCCATGTCCTCAATCTTTTTCTTGAGGATCGCGCTGGCTTGGGCGTCCAGTTGCCGTGGAAGGAGCCAATCCAGCCCTTCCAGCACGGTTACTTCAGCTCCCTGCCGTGCCACTGCCCCAGCCACTTCCAGCCCCAACAGCCCACCCCCGATGCAGACCACTTTCGCCTGCTGCCTGGCAACGTCCATGATCAGGTCAGCATCCTCAAGCGTTCGCAGGGTCTGGACGCCTTTGAGTTCCCTGCCGGGGAACGGCGGCACGTTCGGGTGAGCACCCGAAGCCAGGATCAGCTTGTCATAAGCTAACTTTTGTCCCTCTGCCAGGGTAATTTGCTTTGTCTCAGGGTCGATCGCATCAACATGGGTGTTGAGCAGGATGGTGATGTGGTTCTGGAGGTACCACTGCTGGTCATGCAAGGTAAGCTTTTCGCGCTCCACCTCCCCTGCCAGGTAGCGGGTCAGGCTCATACGAAAGTAGGGCAAGTTGGGCTCTTCGGAAATTAATGTAATATCAGCGCCTGCTTGCGCTGTATGAATCGCCTCTGCGGCACTCACGCCTGCAATCCCTCCGCCGATGATAATGTATCGTTTGTTAGCTTCTGTTTGTGACATCTTCGCTCCTGCGACTCTTTGAGAATATGATTGTAATGACCCCTGTTTGACATTTCGATAGCTTGTAACGTGTTCTTACGCGCATTGTCCCAAAAGGCATAAGAACACGAACTGAGCTTTTTCAGGCTCCGAAAACTATAAAATATTGTGTTATTAAAACTCAGTCAGGATGCTGCGATACGTTATTGCAGAAAATTCTGCAAACTCATAGCATGGCAGGATTGTTCCCTTATCAGCGGGGATTGAGCTGCCATTGTTAAAATCCGGGAAATACTCCTGAAAGTCATTAGGGATCATGTGCTCAAAATTGCGATTCCCTGGGGCTAAAACAGCAAAGATCATGATGATCACCATAATGATTGCAATCAAGGGCGCAAGGCACCCCAGGCAGCCACAGCTGCAACAGCCGCATCCACTTCCACTTCCACCGTCCATGACAGACCTCCTTGATTGAATTGATCTAATTGTAAGACAAATTCACAAAGGTAGTACCCATCGGGTTGTTTCTTAACAGAATAAGGCTGTTATTACTATTAATCGGTCAACCTGTATCTGATTGCCGGGTTCAGTACCAATGGCCAGAGAGTGTCAGAAATGTGGTGATTTAGGATGGAATACTTTTCTCCCTCCCTCCCTTAGTAAACCGCCCCGGCGGGAGGACAACAAGGAGCCCAAAGAACATACCGATCAAACCAGTAACTCCAAACGCCGTAAGATCACTAAGCCGTGTAACCGCCCGGTAGACCACCAAAATAAAAACGCAGGAGTAACCAGAGTGCCTTATAATAGATAGAATTGCTTTATAGGAGTGCTTTATGAAACCAATCTCGCTGACCGGCATCAAACCCACCGGCAATCCGCACATCGGCAATTATTTTGGCATGTACAAACCTGCCATTGCCCTGACCGAAAAATACCTCGGTCTATATTTCGTTGCGGATCTTCACGCCCTCACCACCACCCCCGACCGGAAAGAACTTCAACACCTGATCCATGAGGTCGCTGCTGTTTGGTTGGCTCTGGGGCTGGACCCGGATAACAGCGTTTTCTTCCGCCAATCAAGCATACCCGAGATTCCTGAATGTGCCTGGATACTTGCCTGCCTGACCAGTAAAGGTCTGATGAACCGTGCTCACGCCTATAAGGCTGCTGTGGATAAAAACCTGGAAGCGGAGCGCGATCCGGACGACGGCATCAACATGGGCCTCTATAACTACCCGGTCTTGATGGCTGCGGACATCCTGCTTTATGGGTCCGACGTGGTGCCTGTTGGACCCGATCAGAAACAACACATCGAAATCACGCGCGACATCGCCGAGAATTTCAACCGCACCTACGGCAAGACACTCAAGCTGCCAGAAGGGCTCTTCCCCCCGGACCTCCAGGACGTGCCGGGCATTGATGGGCGCAAAATGAGCAAAAGCTACGGCAACACGATCCCGATCTTTGCCGACGAAAACACAATGCGTAAGCAGGTCATGCGAATTGTCACTGACAGCCGTACGCCAGAGGAACCCAAGAACCCCGATGGCGACAATCTGTTCCAGATTTTCCGCCTTTTTGCCACCCCCGAACGGACTGAAGAAGTGCGCCAGCACTACCTGGCTGGCGGTTTGGGCTACGGCACCTTGAAACAGGAACTATCCGACACCATCCTGGCATATTTTGACGACGCCAGGCAGAAATTTAACGATTACATGCAGGATACAACCGCCTTGGATGCGATCCTGGAGCGCGGCGCCGAAAAGGCACGCGACATTGCCATTCCAGTCCTGAAACGCATGCGCAAAGCAGTAGGAATAGACCGTTAATGACCTCCTCTTCATTCGTTGACTCCCACTCTATTAGCACGGCTGAACGCAGTAAGCTCAGCAACCAGGCAGTCTCGCTGGCATTGATTGCCAATGTAGTATTGTCGATTTTGAAAACCAGCATTGGCATCGTGGGTCACTCTCCCGCCTTGCTCGCAGATGGTATCAACAGCACCTCGGACGTGGTTTATAACATCGTCGTATCGATCTTCGTGCGGGCCGCTCATAAACCCGCCGATGACGAGCACCCTTACGGGCACACGCAATTCGAAAGCATCGGCGCATTGGTAGTCGGCGCCTTTGTTATTACCACTGCCATCACGATTTTTTGGGACTCCGTCAACTCTCTGTTTGATTTCTTCAGAGGGGTTGGTGATTTTACCGGCAGTGCCCGGTATACTCTCTACGCAGCTTTATTTACTGTGTTACTTAAAGGGTTTCTGAGTTTTTACACTCGGAAGATAGGCAAAAAGACCAACAATCCTTCTGTCATCGCCCTGGCACAAGACCACCGCAACGACATTTTCTCGGCTTCAGCGGTGGTAATCGGCATCGCCATGAGCCAATTCGGCTATCACTGGGTGGATCCCCTGGCTGGGGCGATAGTGGCAATTTTGATTCTCAGAACCGGCATCGGAATTTTGCGCGATTCAACAGAAGACCTGATGGATACGCTTCCAGGGCAAGTTCTGAATGAACAAATTCGTGAACTGGCAAGCAAAGTTCCCGGAGTACAGGAGATCGATTCGATCAAGGCACATCGTTTTGGGCAATACCTGGTGATTAACCTTGCCATATTTGTGGATGGTGCCATCAGTGTCGATCAGGGTGATACCATTGCGGATCAGGTTGAAAAAGTACTGGTGGAGGGCATCGATTTTGTGCGGGCTGTACATGTACATTTTCACTCAAAAGATGGATCCCAATCGTGAGAGGTGCGTTTTTATCCCTGCGGGGTTTGATATCTAAACCAGACCGAACCACATAAGGAGTTTGCAGATGAACAATTTCGAATTCTATAATTCTACGCGGATCATTTTCGGCAAGGGAACCATCGCGAAACTTAGCAAGCGCGTTCCTCGCAAAGCCAAAGTCATGCTGATCTACGGTGGCGGGTCCATCAAAGAAAATGGGGTCTACGACCAGGTGATGGATGCACTTAAGAAGCATAAGGTTGTCGAATTTTCCGGCATCGAAGCCAACCCCGATTACGCCACCCTCCTCAAAGCCATCAAGCAGGTGCGCAAAAAGCATGTCGACTTCCTATTGGCGGTCGGTGGCGGCTCGGTGATTGACGGCACAAAGTTCATCTCCTTGGCAAGCCCCAATGAAGGCATCGAACCGTGGGACATCATCAGCCGCGACCTGGCAAAGGATTTGAAAAAGGTCATTCCCTTTGGGACTGTGCTAACCCTTCCAGCAACTGGCAGTGAGTTTAATCACAACGCGGTTATCTCACGCCGCGAGACCGCAGAAAAATTATCATTTTCCAGTGAGCGGGTTTATCCAAAGTTTTCCATCCTGGATCCTGAAACCACCTATTCTCTGCCCCAAAAGCAACTTCGCAATGGATTGGTGGATGCCTATGTTCACGTGATGGAACAGTACATGACCTACCCGGTTGGTGCGATTGTTCAGGACCGCCAGGCTGAAGCATTGCTGCTGGCTATTATTGAGATGGCTCCGGCGGTACTTAATACAAACCATCCAGATTATGACGCCCGCGCCAATTTCATGTGGGTTTGCTCAAACGCACTCAACTACTTAATCGGCGTTGGTGTGCCGCAGGACTGGGCAACCCATCGCATCGGGCACGAACTGACCGCGCTGTATGGCCTGGCACATGCAGAGTCTTTGGCAGTCGTTTTACCATGGCTGCTTTGGTACAAACGCGGCCAAAAGCGTGACAAACTCCTGCAGTACGGTTACCGTGTACTGGATCAGAAACAGCAGAAATACTCCGAGCGCATTGACCGTACCATCGAAGCAACCGCCGCCTTCTTCCAGAGCCTTGGCATGCCCACGACCCTTACCTCCTTCGGAGTTGACCCCGACGAAGCTGCTGCGAAGGTACAGGCGCGCTGGGAAGCTCGGGGGTGGAGCCTCGGTGAACATGGCGATATCACCGGCGCCGACGCCGCGGCAATTCT
>WOZA01000040.1 GCA_011620505.1 Anaerolineaceae bacterium | reverse complement strand
TTTTTTTCCATTAACGTTAAGCGAACCTTGCTTTTTCGGGGGAATGAAAGCGTGATTGGTGGATTCGTGTTGCCAGGACGACTAAAAGCAATGGTAGAATTATGCTTTCAATAACTCAACTACTGCGGTCATACGCCGAAAATTGACCGTGCAGGAGAAGAAGATGAACATCGATGAACAAGTTAATTACTTAATGCAAGGTGCCGATTTTGGCGATAAAACCATAGCCGATAACATGGCTATTGAGCTGCGCGAACGCCTGGTTGAAGCTGAAAAAACTGGCAAACCGCTGCGCGTTTATTGCGGCTACGACCCAACCTCCACCGATCTTCATCTTGGGCATACCGTCACCATGCGCAAACTCCGCCAATTCCAGGAGCTTGGGCATGAAGTGCTCTTCGTGATCGGTACCTACACCTCCATGATTGGCGACCCCTCTGACCATGACAAACTTCGTCCGCATTTGAGCGAGGAAAAGGTCATGGAGAATGCCCGTACGTATGCCGAACAGGCTTTTCGCATTCTCGATCCGGAACGCACGCAAGTGTTTTACAACGATCAATGGCTGCGTAAGTTATCCATGACTGAATTCATCGGCCTGGCATCCAATTTCACCGTTCAGCAATTCCTGACGCGTGATAACTTCCACAAACGCTGGGAGAAAAATGAGCCAATCTACCTGCACGAATTCTTCTACGCAATCATGCAGGGTTACGATGCTTATCACCTTGACATCGACGTCCAGGTGGGCGGGTCTGATCAGCTTTTCAATATCATTACCGCTTCCCGCAAGATCATGACTTCGCTTGGGAAAAAGCCAAACATCGGTATTGTCCTCGGCATTCTGCCTGGGACTGATGGGGAAGTGCGCATGAGCAAATCCCTTGGCAACCATATCCCGCTCAACACCAACGCCGCTGATATGTATGGCAAAGTTATGAGTATTCCGGATAAAGCCATGCCAATCTATGCTGAACTTGCCACCGAGTGGACCCCCGAACAACTCTCCCATTTTAAAGCCGGTTTAGCTACAAACAGTCTGCACCCGCGCGACGCAAAGATGCAGCTCGCTTATGGCATCACCTCGGTCTTTTATGGTGCCGAAGCTGCTGAGGATGCCCAAAACCTATTCATTCAAACCTTCCAGAAGGGCGACATTCCCGAAAATATGCCTGAGTATCATCCTGCAGAGGGAGAAACCCTGCTTGATATCATGGTTGGGCAAAAGATGGCTGGAACACGCAGCGAAGCCCGCCGCTTGATCGACCAGATGGGCGTAAAAGTCAATGGTGTCACAGTGAGTGACCCCAGTTACAAGCCTGATCCGGATAGTGTGCTCCAGGTTGGGCGGCGCAAGTTCCTGCGGATCCGCTAAAACTCACTCAGTTGCGTATAAACTCAACAGACTGCTCCCGATGGTTTGTGCCAGGCCGGGAGCGTTTGATTCTATTGCCACCGCGATAGCCAGCGGTGTGGCTACCCAATTTTCCGTCGTCCCGCCAATGTACCAGGTGAGGATCTTGCCGTCCCGTGTCAGGGCGTGACCGCTTTGGAACCAAAAAGCTGCGTCGCTTCCTTGCAAACTTGCCCTCAGCCTTGCCGCAGCCTCCGATTCAATGACCCTGACTGGTAGAACACCTTCTCTGAAAGGCGTCCATTTGCCATCCTCTGAAAGGTAAGTGTTGCGCAAGCGCGGAGATGGTAATAAGCCATCGTTGGTGATGCTTGCCGCGACCAGTGCCATCTGTAAAGGAGTTGCCTGGATTTCAAGCGCACTCAACGGTTTGGCATCAAGGACCGCCGGGTCCGGTTTGGTGGCAGGAGCAATGGTGCGTAATGAGAAAGTCGGTGCTGTAAACAATCCGAATGCATCCAGTTGATCCACGAATATTACGGGGTCGAGGGCTTGGACCAGCTCCAATGCCGCCTGCTCACAGCCGCCCTGGTAGCCATTTAACTCCTCACCATAGGCTTCGCTGGCTGCCTGGCAATACATATCCTGTCCACTTGCTGCTACTGGCAGCACTCCTTCGGCGGATTGTGGATGGTTGTAGTAAGTCGCAAGACCCAGGCTGTTTACCAGTGTACCCAGGGGATAGGTTGCCTGGGTTGTACGGTTAACCATCGGTGCATCAGGATTCTGGCGCAGTTGTTCCCAATTTTCGGTGAGGGTATTGGCATCATAATAGGGATGGGAAGCCAGGGCGTAGATTTCACCTGTTGTCGCGTTCATGAGCACCACAGCGCCTTTTGCGTCACCCAACAGGGTATCGGCGGTGGTTTGAAGGGCTGTATTGATGGTCAGTTTAATATCCACACCCGGAGGTGGCTGATTGTAGAGCAACTGGTGCTTCCAAAGCGTGTCGTAGCTTCTGCCTGAGTAACCTCTCAGCCACTGATACTGGCTTAATTCCAGCCCATCCTGGCCATATAAACCGCTGGTATAACCGATCGTATTGCTCAAGGACGGTATCAGAACCTCGCGTTTGTAGCTGCCAATCTCACCAGTCGTAACTGCCAGCTCCTCGCCTGATTGGCTCAGGATCTTACCCCTCGGAGAGTAGCGGTCGTACACCGCCCAGCGTGGGTTCTCAGGTTTTGCGAGCAGTTCTTCCTGCCGGAAGATTGCCAGCCAACTGCTGGCGGCTAACACCAGGATAAATAAGCCAAGAAAGATGGCTGCAATCCAACGGTAAGGCCGGCGGGCAGGTTCGGGCAGTGGTTCAGCAGCCAGCTCCGAGCTGATTTTGAGCAGCAGCATCACCGCGATCAAATTTGTTACAAGCGACGAGCCGCCGTAGGAAAAAAACGGGAATGTCACGCCTGTTAAGGGCAACAGACCCAGGTTGCCTGCAACGATGAAGAAGGTTTGCAGCCCAAAATAGGCTGCAATGCCAAAGGCGAGGTAGCGCCCAAAGGTTGTTTTCGTGGCTTGAGCAATACTGATACCCCGCACAACCAGGATCATCATCAGGAGCATCAAAGCCGAACTGCCAAGCAAGCCAGTCTCTTCTGCAACTGCCGGGAAGATAAAGTCTGAAACCGCCACCGGGATGAACAGAGGGCTGCCCAAGCCTGGCCCCGTTCCTGCCAAACCGCCCGCTGCCAGCGCGATCTGAGCTTGCACCAGTTGATAAGCACTGCCTGATGCCTGCGCCCAGGGGTTGAGCCAGATATCGATCCGTGCTCTGACCACATCAAACACAAAGTAGCCAATCCCACCGGCGACGATGGCAGCCACAGGAATCAGCCACAAGAAGCGCCGCTTTTGCGTGGTCACCGTCAGCATGAGGATATAGAGGCATACGAACAAACTGGCCGTACCGAGATCCCGCTGAACAATCAGCAAAAAACCAGCAATAGCGGTCACTATCACGGTAGGAAAGACCGAGCCAAGCAGCGTAATGTTGGGCTTGATCTGATCTGCGAAAAAAGCTGCCAGGTAAATAATGATCAAAAGTTTCAGGGGTTCAGATGGCTGAAAGTAAAACCCGAACGCGCTCAGCCACAATTGCGGTCCTGCGCCTGTTGGGTTCACCCCGACGAGGAAGGTCAGCCCAATCAGTAACAAGCCGATCAGAAGCCAAACGTACTTGTAGCGTTTCAGAAGATAACTCAGGCGGTTGGTATTTAGACCCAGCCAAAATATCACACAACCCAACAGGTACCAGCCGAGCTGCTTTTGACCCAGGCTGGGCGAGAGGCGCCAGACTGTCAATAATCCCCAGCCGATTAAAGCGGCGAAAGTTGGGAAGATCCAGGGATCACGGTTTGGCAGCTTGCGCCTGACGGCTGTATTCAGCGCCAGGATGCCGCCCAACCAGACAAAAAAGGGAATAAAAAATTGCCAATCTGGTTGCAGTTGTTCGGAGTGCAGGCGTGTTCCATCTGCCAGTGAGAGGGCACATGTTAGGAAAAACAAAAACATAATCGCCAGAGCGAGCAGCCGGGGCTGTTGCAAATGCGATCGGGTGGCGGTTTTAGCAGGCAAGGTTATCCAAGATATTTATCTACCAGGAGATGGAGCCTGGATTTCGTTTCCTCGTTGATCTTCCCAGGATTGGTCATGATGGCATTTTTTAAGGCTTGATCGCACTCACAAGCCGCGGTACCATCGCCCTCTGATACGAAATCGACGAGGCGAATGAGGGCGTTTTGTGCCACTGCCGTGTTTTGGGAAAGCGTGTTGGTCACCATTTCCACGCTGACCGGTTCCTCAGAGATGTGCCAGCAATCGTAATCCGTCACATGCGCCATGGTGGCGTAGCAAATTTCTGCTTCGCGCGCCAAAAAGACCTCGGGAGCGGCAGTCATTCCCACCAAAGACATGCCCCAACTGCGGAAAGTGTTTGACTCAGCCCGCGTCGAAAAACGCGGACCTTCGATCGTGATGTAAGTGCCGCCATTGTGCACAACCACGTCCTGTTCCTGCAGGGCTTTTAAGAGTTGCGCACTTAGTTTGGGGCAGAACGGCTGGGCAGTGCTGATATGAGCCACAATTCCATCGCCAAAGAAACTACGTTTTCGATCTTTGGTGAAGTCAAAAACCTGATCTGGTACCACGATGTGCCCCGGAGCGTAGTCAGCCCGAAGGGAGCCAACAGCGCTTACGCTGATAATCTTGTTAATTCCAAGTTCTTTAAAAGCGTAAATGTTCGCGCGGTAATTTACTTCAGAAGGCGAGAGGATATGCCCAATCCCATGCCGTGCCAGAAAAGCCAGCTTTTTGCCCTTTACCTCGCCGATCACGATCGGGGAGGACGGCTTCCCAAAAGGGGTATCCACCTCAATGGATTCCACTTTTTCAAGTCCGTTGAAGCCATATAATCCTGACCCTCCGATGATCCCAAATGCAAACTCTTCTACCATTTTTGCCTCTCTTATTATTCAACTGGTTTGATTGATATCGTGAAAATTGCGTCACCGCAATAAAATTCGTCGCTGTCTTTTACAACAATGGGCTCCTCAACCCGGATCCCATCCAGGTACGAGCCGTTTGTCGACTTGAGATCCTCGAACCACCACTGATTCAGGTGATAGAAAAGGCGGGCATGCCTGGAAGAAACGGTAGGATCCTCCAGGACAAAATCACACTCCTGGCTGCGGCCGATCAGTACTTCATTGCTGGCAAAGGTCTGTGTCTTTGATTCCGCACCGATTGCAGTCGACAGGCTTAGGCTGGGAATCGCGATATTTCCCTGGTTTGCTTGCTTTGATACCACGCTGCGCCATAACATCCAGATCGCGAGACCTAAAAAGGCATAAAGAAAAGCCAGGAAGAGAATGCGGAAGATCAGACCGACTGTGGCAGACATTTCATTCCCCGGTGGCAATTATCGTGGTCGGATTTGAACCCGTTTCCGGGAAGTCCTGGTTGTAAACGAGGAGAGTTTTGCCAATGCGGATGACATCCCCGGGTTTGAGAATGGCGGTCTTAACAGGTTGGTTGTTGAGGAATGTCCCACCTGTGGAACTGAGATCGAAAAGCAGGTAGCGGCCTTGTTTTGCCCTGAGCTGCAGGTGATCCCGTGAAACCATCGGGTCATCAAGCTGAATATCACTTGTGCTTCGGCGTCCGATCTTGATAATGGACTTGTTCAGATCATGATGTTCCTTGCCGTTAATGATGAAATAGGCATGCTCAGGTGAAACAGCTTCCACCGGCACTTCAGGAACCGTGCTCTGCAGGGCAGTTTTTGAGGTATCGCAAGTGGGGAGCGTGACCGCCGTTGCGATTTCAATTGCGTCAACCGCCAGGCTTGCGTTTTGAGCCAGCTGGATCCGGAGCGGCACTCTGAATTGATAACCCTGCTCAAGCCAACTGGCTTCCACTTCGCTGGCAACCTGGTTCAGTGTAGGGATGGTTTCTTGCCAGGCATCCCATTTTTCTGGTGAAACGTACAATGTGATCAAATCGGGCGCAAATTTTTCTTTGGCGTCAGCCTGAGCCAGAATCTTCTCATCAATGATCCTGATCAGTCGGCTGCTCAGCGAGGAAGCTGCTCCCGGAAAGAGCAGCTTGTCCACGCTGCCTTCAAGCAGGGCTTGAATTTTGCTTTCAATCAACGCTAAAAAATTCTGCATGGCAGCCACGCTAAAATTATACCAATGAAACAACAGGTGCCGGTTTGCTGGCACCCTTCAAATTTTAACTGGGGATCTATTACCTCACACAGCATAAATCGGATTGCTGAATATCCATCCCCGGTGCCGTCCGCGGTAATCGATGTACACTTCTGTGCGGTAAATTCCAGGTTCCTTTGTCAGGTATGTCAACACCTCATGGTCATGAACCTCATGAACCACATGCCCATCCTTTAAGAGGCGTATATGTGTCCGGATTGGAGCACGCACCTGGAAGGTCAAGCCCGCATCCGCGCTGACCCTGTCACCCATCCAGAACGTGCCGTCGTTGTTATTGCACGTGAAGCGAAACCCCCGGGTTGGATGCGGCAGGTCATTGGCGCAAAAACAGTGCCCGGCAGACAGGGCTTCGTAAACCATGCGCCTGTCGGAGTTGATCTCGCCGCTAAGGGCTTTTGGTGTGACGATGTGGGTTGTGATCGAGCGAAATAAGGTCTCATAGGGGTAAACCTGGACTTTGAAGGGACCAGCGCGGTAGGACTGAGCATGAGCGTCTACGCCTGCTACAGCGACGATGGGGTGTTTGCGCGTAAGCAGCAGCTCATCCCAAAGCCTGAGAGTCTGTTCCAAAGGACTAAGCATCATGAAACCTGGGAAAAGAGCGTGCAGGGCAGCTTTGGGCAGAGTCTGAGAGCGGGTTTTGAACTCACTCATCTGATTCCATAATTCAATCCCAGTAAAACCCTTCACATCCCAATCGGTCCAGTTGAAAGATTTCTCGTGGAAAAGTGGCAATGGGTCATCAAATGGATGTGCCAGGAATGTTGAAGCCCCAGCGGAGCGCGCCTGGTCGATCAGCTGCTGGCGGTTGGGAGCAAAACGCGAAAGCTCAAGGTTGTGCCCAAAGATGAGCATGTGATTACCACCGACAGGGGATGTGCGGTCGTGAACTTCTTCGCCAGCGAGCAAGAGCAGGCGGCGCTTCCCCTCCTGCGTGTAGCCTTCAATATCGTTTACGAGCACATTATGGTCGGTAACAATCAACACGTCCACGCCGGCCTTCAAGCCGGCAGCCGCCAGCTCAACATGCTTGCCGGTTCCGTCCGAATAGACAGTGTGCATATGTAGGGCAACGATCAACTCTTGCATGAAGTCCTTCCGGTAACACTCACCTTTGTAAATACCATTCTCTCGATTTTATCTCAAAACTGGATCGGATGAGGATGTTTAGAAATCTGCAAACTGGTCTTTCCTCTTAAAGTAGAAGATGTTTTTTGTGAAGTAACATCATTTAATAGCTAATGTACCCTAATAGCAGCCTAAAAACCGGTTGTCTCGGCAGTAATTTTGCAGCTTTTGACCATTCTCCCCGGGTTATTCACTCGTGGATGCCCGTGCTTTAAAATTAACCCCAAACCATAATTTCACCACCTCTTTATTTTTATCTTTCTTCT
>WOZA01000142.1 GCA_011620505.1 Anaerolineaceae bacterium | reverse complement strand
ACAAAACACAACAAAAACAGGGCTCTTGTTCCACCGAACAGGCCTTGTTTTTGTTCTTACATCGTCCTTTCTATTAGGGTAACATTGTTTCTGTAAATTCAAGCAAGTAATCGGTCAAGGTATCGTTGTAGTTGACAAAGACTGAAAGGAGAAAACCATGACCTGTCCATTAAATGTACATTACCAGAAGGAATATAGGAACAGGTGGCGGCGGATATCCACGCGGTCTTCAATCCAACGAAGCGGCTCATGCAGAACAGTATCTAAAAAAGATCGTATCCAAACATGCTGAAACGGCTTCCGATCTGGTCGATTTGATGGAGGTGAAAATTCCGGAAAGCTTGACCATGTTTAATTTCCATGAGGTTAACCGACGGCGCAGCCGCAGCAGCAACAGCTGGAACGGGTCAATCTTGAGATCAGGCGCAAATCTTGGGTCAGCCAGATTGCCCCAAATCAAGCTGCTTACTTACGGCTGGTGAGTGTGATCCTGATAGAGATTGATGAGGATTGATTAAACGGGAGAATCTATCTTAATCTCAGCACTGACTAAAAGGACCTGATGAATTTATGGAAAATGGGCTATATAGTAGACCACGTATTGTAACTGTAGACCTGCCAGTTTCAGATCGTGATCGAAACTGAGCGTATAAGTTATCTCTCGGATTTCGTATTGCGCTTTGACTACAACTACCGCATAAGAAATGCCATTCTGCTTACTGCCACGTGTCTTCATTTCTGTGATCTCTTGAAACGTTCCTGCTTCTTCCAGTATTGTGAATACCTCCCACTGACTGACATCGAGAAAGCTGGCTTTCCATTCTTCGTTCATAATAGCTGTTAATCCATCGCTATCATGCTTATTCAAGAGCTCAATCACATTTTCAGCAGCAGTTTTAACTTCAGCCTCATCAAAACCTTCGGGTAATTTAGCCGCGCAGCCGCTCAGCGCTCCCAAGCTCAGAACAGCCAATAAAATAATGGCAAAAACTCGGTACAAACTGATTTTGATCATGAGAATCCTCTTTTCCTTAATACTTCCGTGAAGAGAAAACATAGACCAATAACAAACCCGTAAATCCGGCCAGTATCCCTTTCAATGCTAACACTCCCCAACCAAATTTTCCAGTCAGGGGAATGAGGGCATCCACCCATCCATGCGCCAGGAGTGCCAAAACGAGGTAACAGATACGTTGATCAAGCCGAAAACCGTTCCAAATCATGACAGAAAACCCCAGCACTTATAGCGATTAGCTTCCCCTTAGCAAGAGGTAGGACATGGCCCAGGAATGAAGCCAGGCTGTTTCTACAGTCAACCAAGAGAGGTATCCCGGGTAAATACCTGGATGACCAGTAAGCATCGTGCTCCGAGAAAAAAACAAGCACAAAACGCCAGGCTGATTGATGTTTCAAGTGGTGCCGTATAGTATTGAGGTTCGAAGTTAGCATTGCCATATTTAAATATATTGAGCTTTTACAAGCGGCATGAAATGAGACTCTTAGACTTTTGGATCGAACCTCTGATAAAATCACTCCAAGGAGATTAACATGACACAAAAACAATGGACAAAACCCCCGGAGTTCAAACTTGACCTGCACAAAAAGTACTCCGCCATCCTTAAAACCGACCTCGGCGATATCGAAGTCACACTCTTCGCCGATAAAGCCCCGAACACCGTCAACAACTTTGTCTTCCTCGCCCGTGAAGGCTACTACGACAACACCATTTTCCACCGCGTCATCCAAGACTTTATGGCTCAGGCTGGCGACCCCACTGGCACAGGTCGGGGCGGACCCGGCTATTCTTTCCGCGATGAATTCGGCGCTGGTCTGAAACACGACAAACCCGGCATCCTCTCCATGGCCAATGCCGGCCCTAACACCAATGGCTCACAATTCTTCATCACCCACGTCCCCACTCCCTGGCTGGACGGCAAACACGCCATCTTTGGCGAGGTTACCAACGGTCTGGATGTACTGTTCGCCATCCCCGAGCGCGATCCGATGCGCATTGGTTCACCCGCTGTGAAACTGCACACGATCGAAATCATCGAAGCCTGATTTCAACGGTAAAAGGAGAGATTCCATGGCATATCTGGCGCTTAACGGTTGCTCACTCACCCTCGAAGACCTTGTTCAAGCCGCAAGAGATCCCGCCACCGAGATCGCCCTCGCTCCCGAAGCCATTCCCGGCATCCAACGAGCAGCGAATGCGGTTGCAAAATTCGTTAGCGAAGGACGCATCGCCTATGGCATCACCACCGGCTTTGGCGCTTTCAAAGATCGTCTGATCCCACCTGAAGACGTGGAGAAGTTACAGGAGAATATTATCCTCAGCCACGCCGTGGGAACCGGTCCTGAATTACCAGCAGAAGTTGTGCGTGCGATGATGATCATCCGCGCCAACACCCTTGCCAAGGGACATTCTGGCATTCGCCTTGAGACCCTCCAGCTCATGCTTTCTCTGCTCAACAAAAACATCCTGCCAATCATCCCATCGAGGGGTTCCTTGGGCGCCAGCGGCGACCTTGCTCCTCTCGCCCATATGGCGCTCCCTCTCATTGGAAAAGGCGAAGTGCGATTTCAGGGAAAAGTCAGACCTTCAGCTGATGTCCTGCAGGAAAACGGGTTGAAACCCGTCAAACTAGGCGCCAAGGAAGGGCTTGCCCTGACCAACGGCACCACGCAGATGACAGCTATTGGAGCTCTGCAGGTGTTCGATGCGGGAGTCGTATTGAAATCTGCCAACTGCGCAGCCGCACTCTCACTTGAAGCCCAAAATGGTACTCTACGCGCCTATTCCCCTCAAATACATGCCAGCCGTCCGCAGGCGATGCAAGCTGAAACAGCAGCCAATCTGCTCGAATTGTTGGCTGGCAGCCAGCTCACCCGCCCGGACAACTCCAAAAACGTCCAGGATGCATATACCTTGCGCTGCGTGCCGCAAGTGCACGGCGCGGTGCATAGCGCTATCAACTACACGCAAAAGGTGATTGAAATCGAGCTTAACTCGGTTACAGATAACCCCTTGCTCTTCTTTGACGAACAGGACGATGTCACCATCCTTTCCGGCGGCAATTTCCATGGTGAACCTTTGGCACTTGCGCTTGATTTCCTTTCCATAGCGATGACGGATCTCGGCAATATTTCCGAGCGCAGGATTGCCAAACTGATCGACAACCATCCCGAGCATTACCCTTCTTTTCTGGCTGCCCAGGGCGGGTTGAACTCAGGTTTCATGCTCCTGCAGTACACTGCTGCGGCTCTGTGCTCGGAAAACAAAACCCTTGCCCACCCCGACAGTGTGGATACCATCCCCTCTTCGGGTAACGTGGAAGATCACGTCAGCATGGGTGCCAATGCCGCCTTACACTGCCAGCAGATTGTCGAAAATGTGCGCACGGTCATCGCCATCGAGTTGATGAGCGGTGCCCAGGCGGTTGAATTCAGGCTGAAGGATAACCCCGGCCTGAGTCTCGGTCAGGGGACATCAAAGGCTTATCATGCCATCCGTGAAGTGGTCCCGTTCTTTGAACAGGATGCCTACTTCAAGCCCAGCATGGATGCAGTCGCTGAGATGGTCAAGCAGGGTAGATTTTGTGCTCTTTAGGGGCTAGAGTGCTAAAGGGCTCACTTGCTCAGATTATTGAATTTACCAGACGCCTGCAATCTTAAATCCGCACTTGGGGCAGGCGCCCTCGTTTAAATTCATAATCGCATCCGTATATCCCATCCGCCGTACAACGCGCTCGCCGCAGTTTGGGCAGTTGGTGTCAGTGGAGGCGAGTAAATTCCCTCCGTATACGTACCGCAATCCTGCTTTTCGACCCACATCCATGGCGTGGAAGATCCTATCCGGCGGCGTCGCAGGAATTTGCCTGAATTGTGGCTGCGGAAAGTACCGGCTGACATGCCATGGAACATCCGGGCTGAGTTTCGTGGAGATAAACTCTGCCAGACCTTGTAGCTGCGTCTCATCATCGTTGATTCCAGGCACGAGTAATGTGGTCACTTCCAGCCAGATCCCAGCCTTCAGCAGCGCAACACAAGAATCCAGCACCGGCTGCAGATGCCCCCCGGTGTAATGCCGGTGAACCTGATCATCAAAGGCTTTGATGTCCACATTGGCTGCGTCCATTGTTGGGAGTGCCAACTCGAGCATTTCCGGGGTCATGTAACCATTGGTGACGTATACGTTTTTCAGTCCTGCGTCGTGCGCCAGCCGACTGACCTCAAGATTGTATTCAACCGACAGGGTAGGCTCTGTATAGGTAAAGGAGATGCTTTGACTATCCGACGCAATCGCCGCCTGCACTACGCGCTCAGGGGCTACAAAACGCAGTGTGCCAGGTTCGTTGGTTGAGGAGATCTGCGAGATATCCGCGTTCTGGCACCACTGGCAGCGAAAGTTGCACCCCGGGGCAGCGATCGAGTAACTTAAACTTCCCGGCAGGAAGTGGTAGAGCGGCTTTTTTTCGATCGGGTCCACATGAGAGGCAATCAACCGGCCGTAGCTCAGGCTAAAGAGCTCTCCTCCGCGGTTTTCCCGCACCCTGCAGAGACCCTTTTGACCTGGACGGATCAAGCATCTGTGCGCGCAGAGATCACATCGAACTTTTCCATTTTCCAGTTTTCTGAATAGCAGTGCGGGATGTTCTGTCATCACAACCTCCAGGAAAAGGAAACCTGGTCTGCTAAGGCAGACCAGGTTGTGTAAGTATTATGCTCCGTACTTCTCAAGCCTCCCCGCGAGTGCCAGTGCCATTGGCATCAGCTCCGTCGCGTCAAAACGGGAGCCAAGGCTGCCCTGAATGCAGGCACGTTCGCCAAAACTGGTGATACCATCCGGGCGGGCGTCCTTTGCATACAGCATGGTTGGGATGGGGTGCCAGGAATGCGATTTCAGTTTGGCAGGGGTGGAATGGTCACCGGTTATGATCAGTACGTCCGGGTTCAAGGCCAGGATCCGCGGAAGGAGGGCATCCACTTCCTCAATAATATGCACTTTGCCTTCGAAATTGCCATCCTCGCCATAGCTGTCTGTTTTCTTGATGTGTACGAAGAAGAAGTCGTAATCCGACCAGTTCTGTTCAAGCATGGTAATTTCATCCGCCATAGACTCAGCCGGCGGCATGACAGTCATGCCGACCACCTTCGAAACGCCGCGATACATCGGATACATCGCGATCGCAAGCGATTTGATGCCCCAGACTTCCGGGAATTTTGGCCAGGCTGGCATGCCGGCAAAGCCTCGCAGCACAAAGCTGTTGGCAGGAAATTCATTTTTCAGGATTTCGTTTCCCTGGCGCACAAAGTCACGGATCAGTTCCGCTGTATGTTCTCCCGCAGGGCTGGTTGCAGTGGCAATGTGAGCTTTTTTACCGACTGCCTGTGGGTCAGTGTCCGAGACGTCTCCGCTCAGCCCTTCGGCTCGCAGTACAAAGACGAAACGATACTCTTTCTCAGGGGTCAGGAAGAGTTCCACACCCGGGAGTTGTACCTTTTCCTTCAGCAAATTGCACAGCCGCTCGCCCACCTCCGTTGGAATGCGTCCAGCCCGGCGATCGGTGATGACGCCATTTTCATCCACAGTGCAGAAGTTGCCCCGGGCTGCGACATCATTTGGACCAAGGTCAAAGTCCACACCCAACGCGCTCAAAACACCGCGTCCGATCTCGTATTTCACTGGATCATAACCGAAGAGCCCCAGGTGCGCCTGTCCACTGCCGGGAGTGATGCCGTATGGCACTGAGTGATGCAAGCCGAGCGAAGATTTCGCAGCCAACGCATCCATATTAGGAGTTTGTGCAGTTTCAAGTTCTGTCCATCCTTCTGGCGTAAGTGGCAGGCCGCCAAGCCCGTCCATAACCAGCATCACAATTTTGCCTTTCGCGTCTTCTTTCAAAAGTGGTTTGATAAATTGGAAATCCATTCTCTCGTCCTCCGGTTAGTTTTCGTTTTTATTGGACCAATTTCACAGATTAATTATCGGGTCAGGTCCGTTTGGTTTTATGGATTAGTCTTCAGTTCTGTGTCATTCAACAGCTCGAGCATGTGGATAACCGCAGAGTTATCCAAATCGCCTTCTCCCAATGCCACCATGCCATTAAAAAGCTGGCTGTTGAGTGCTGTTCCGGGCAGAACTGCCTGGTAATCACGCGCTGTATCCATGACAATATTCAGATCCTTTGCCTGCAAACTGGATTTAAAGCCCGGATTCCGGTTGCCAGCCAGCAGGCGCTGTGGTTTGACATCCAGCGTCCAGCATTGTGCCGCGCCACCTTTGATGGCTTCAATCACCCTGGCAACATCAACGCCAGATTTCTGTGCAAACAGCATCAGTTCTGCCTCTGCCACCATCTGAGCGGCTACCATGATCTGATTAGCTGCCTTTGCCACCTGCCCTGCGCCAGCATCCCCCACATGTGTGATCTTCTTGCCAATCGCTTCGAAAACCGGCATCGCTTTTTCAAGCGCTTCTGCCTCCCCACCAACCATGATGGCGAGTGTGCCGTTTTTTGCACCAATGTCGCCGCCGCTCACAGGTGCATCCAGAGCGCTTACTCCAACCTCGTGGAAACGCTGGTAAATCTCACGGCTGGCGGAAGGTTTGATGGTTGAGTTATCTACCAGGATCATCCCCGGGTGTGAACCATCGATAACACCGTTCTCCCCAAAAAGAATTTGGAGAACGTCAGGAGTATCTGAGAGATTGGTAAAAACGATTTCTGTTCGGCTCGCAACCTCTGCTGGAGTCTCCGCCCATTGCGCCCCTGCTGCGATTAGGTTAGCAGCTTTGGAAGCTGTGCGGTTGTAGACTGTGAGCGGGAAACCTGCCTTGAGGATGTTCATTGCCATGGGTGCGCCCATGGTTCCGAGACCGATATAGCCAATTCTCATCTTTGTCATAAGAAACTCCTTCGCGCTAATTATAGCCAATTTGTGCCCACGAAACTGGTAAATAGTAGGTTCGATCCTATCCATTTTTGTAAAACTGGCACAATCCGACGAGCGACCATTTTTTAAGATCGCTTTTTTCAAGTCAATAACGAGTCATCTCTTCAGAAGGCAGAAGTTTATATTGAGAATAGTCTGTGATGAGGGCGGCGCACCAGCCTTGAGGGGATATTTGGGTTAGGTTAACTGCTATCCATGCCAGGGTCTATTTTTGAAAAACCAGAAGTTGCCTTGAATTATCCTTCAATAGTTCTACACCCAGGGCTTGACGGGCTTGACACCTGCTCTAATTGTGGTATATTTACTTTGTTGTAATTGGTAGTTTGCTTTTCAAAGTGCTAGTCATCCGGATCCAAACCCCCAGTAAAATAAACCATATTAGTTTTTAGATTCAGAAAGGATCAATATATCATGGCAGAACGTCAAGTTGGAACCGTCAAATGGTTCAATAGTGAAAAGGGTTTTGGTTTCATCACCCCACAGTCGGGTGCAAAGGATGTCTTCGTACATTACAGCGCCATCACCGCTGCAGGTTACAAAAGCTTGCAGGAAAATCAGACCGTGGAATTCACGGTCACTGCCGGCCCCAAAGGCCCCCAGGCTCAGGATGTAACCATTCTTTAGTTTTACTAAAGCAACATCTGAAAAGGCTGATCCTCACC
>WOZA01000107.1 GCA_011620505.1 Anaerolineaceae bacterium | reverse complement strand
CCCTGAGCCCGAGCCAGAAACGCCGGCAGATTCGAGTTACTTTAGGGAACTGGCTGGATTTAAAGAGGTCGATAGTTTCCCGGAACCCGATTGGGAGCCGGAAGCCATTACTGACTTTGAGACCGGCCACTGGGCTGTGGAGCCAAAGAAGGAGGGGGAGGCGCCGCAGACGGTAATGGAAGCTTTTCAGCCTGAAACCATCCTCACCCCTGATGACATCCCAACCATCCCGCCCCAGCCGGAAGACCTGCCCCCGGCTGCGGAACCCCAGCCGGAACCGCTGCCCCAAACCGTGGAGGTCGTTGACCCGCATGCGACCGTTCTGGCTTCCACAGCGTTCGCCAACAACGTCAATCAGGCTAAGGAAGGCACGCAGCCCGTGCTGACCGCGCATACCCAGCCCAACAAAGTCACCCGGCAGGCTCAGCCCAAACCCGCCGCTGGCGGGAGCGGAAAAACGCCAACGAAGCCCAAGCCCGCAAAAGGGGGGAAGAAAAGCGGTTGTTTTGGCAGGACATTGTTGATTGTGGCGATTGTCTTTTTGCTGGTGATGATGGGTGTGGCAGCTTTTGCGATTTACAAGTACTTTGATATCGCCAAGACCCTGCCAGCGGTGGATGAACTGCAAAACCGCGCCTCGCAGTTTGAGACCACGCGCATCCTCGACAGAAACGGCAACATCCTGTACGAGATCGTGGATCCAAACGCCGGCAAGCGCACTTACATACCGCTTGAACGCATTTCCCCTTACCTGATCGCCGCGACGATCGCCACCGAAGATAAGGAATATTACAACCACCCCGGTTTTGATCTCGTGGCGCTGGCGCGAGCGCTCTACACCAACTACACCTCTGGCGAAATCGTCTCTGGCGCGTCCACCATCACCCAGCAGCTGGCGCGCATGCTGCTGCTGCCGGAAGAACGCTTTGAGCAATCCTACGAACGCAAAGCGCGCGAGATCATCCTTGCGGCAGAGATCACGCGCCGATATACCAAGGAACAGGTGCTGGAACTTTATCTCAACGAAATT
This sequence comes from Anaerolineaceae bacterium, assembly GCA_011620505.1. Taxonomy (GTDB): domain Bacteria; phylum Chloroflexota; class Anaerolineae; order Anaerolineales; family Anaerolineaceae; genus Mesolinea. The sequence continues at coordinate 6,740 of WOZA01000107.1, read as the reverse complement.
TTCTACGGCAACTTTGCTTATGGCATCGAAGCTGCTGCTGAAACCTACTTTAACACCACCGCCGCGGATCTGACCCTCTGGCAATCCTCTTTCCTGGCGGGTCTGCCGCAAGCGCCGGCAGTATATGATATTTACAACAACCGCGAAGCTACTCTCAACCGGAACAAAACCGTGCTCTTGCTGATGTATCAACTCAGCAACGAGGAAGGCTGCATCTATATCGGCGAAAATCTCACCCCGGTCTGCCTGGATGCCATTCAGACGCTCGAAGCCTCAAAAACGCTGGAAGCCTATGAGTTCACCAAACAGGATTCTGTGATGAAGTTCCCCCATTGGGTGGTGTTCATTCAATCACTGCTGGAATCGCAGTTCGACTCACAGACAATCTACCGCTCCGGCTTTACGATCTACACGACCATCGATCCTGACCTGCAGGTAGCGGCAGAAGAGGCGGTGCGAAACCAACTCGCCCAGATGACCGAAAACAATGCCACCAACGGCGCGGTGGTTGCGATGGACCCCAAAACCGGTGAGATTCTCTCGATGGTTGGCTCGGCAGACTTCAATAACGCGGAGATCAGCGGGCAGGTCAATATGGCGCTGACCCAGACCCGCCAGCCAGGTTCTGCCATCAAACCGCTCACCTACCTGGCGGCTTTTGAGAAGGATTGGACCCCGGGCACACTCATTTGGGACGTGCCCGCGAGCTTCCCGCCTTCCGGCGACCCGAACGATACCAATCCGCGCTATGAACCGGTCAACTACGACGGCCGCTTCCACGGTCCAGTAACCGTGCGGGACGCACTGGCAAACTCCTACAATATCCCGGCTGTGAAAACGCTCGAGTACGTGGGCATTTACGACGACCCAACCACGCCCAATCCGGACGGTTTCATCAACCTGGCGCGCCGGCTTGGTATCACCAGCCTGAACCGACCCGATTATGGGCTCTCACTGACCCTGGGAGGCGGTGAGGTAAGCCTGCTGGAGCTCACCGGCGCTTACCAGGTGCTGGCAAACGAGGGGCGCAGAGTGGCTCCGGTGGCGATCACCAAGGTGATCGATCACACGGGCAATGTAATCTATGAATACATCCCGACCAATGGGGAACAAGTGGTTCGGGCGGCACACGCCTACCTGCTTTCTTCGATTTTGTCCGATAATAACGCCCGCGCGCCGATGTTTGGCACCAACTCCGTGTTGGCTCTGCCTTTCCAGGCGGCGGTGAAAACCGGAACCACCAACGACTACCGCGACAACTGGACCGTTGGCTATACCCCGGACCTGTTGGTTGGGGTATGGGTGGGGAACGCGGACTATACGCCCATGGTCAACACCTCCGGCGTCAGCGGCGCAGCGCCGATCTGGGCGAACATCATGCAGACCGGCATCCAGCAGCTGCGCGGTGGCAGCGCTACCGCCTTTGCACGCCCTTCGGACGTGGTGGATATGACAATCTGCTCTGTCTCGGGGACTGTGCCAAGCGAGTATTGCCCCAGCCAGCGTACGGAAATCTTCGCCTCGGACCAGGGTCCCCTGCCTAAGGAAGAGGACCTCTGGGTAAAAAGCATGATCGACTCCTGGACAGGACTGCAGGCTTCGCCCGCCTGTTCGGAGTTTACAAAAGAAGCCCTGACGATCAACGTGGAAGACGAAGATGCCATCAAATGGCTCAAGACGGATGCTGGCAGAGCTTGGGCGGATAACTACGGCTTCCCGGATCCGCTGGTGATCAAACCCGAAAGAGAATGCCGTCTGGATGACCCTCGCCCAATCATCGACCTGATCGGCCTGCAAGATGCAATCACTGAGAACCCGTTCAAGGTGGTTGGTGTGGTGGATGCGACAGCGAATTTCAAACAGTATAAACTCCACTGGGGTGAGGGCGAGAACCCAACCGAGTGGAACGCACTGCAGGAAGATTGGATCACGACGCCGATGCGCAGCGCGGGTGTGCTGACGGAATGGGATGTCAGTGAGCTGGACGGAAAGGTGATCACGCTGCGCGTGACTCTGCACAGCACTCAAAACACCGAGGTGCAGAAAAAGTACATAGTGCGCTTCGCGCTGCCAACTCCGACACCCACACCCACGCCCACGCCTACCCCGACAGCGATGCCGACTTTAGTGCCGACGGAGACGGAAACACCTATGCCCACAACCGTGCCGGATGAGCCAACACCAACTCCAGGTACGCCATAAATCCATTGATAAGTCGGGTTCCGCTTTTGAACCCGACTTTTTCATAGCAGCGAAATATCAGAATAATGCTAATTGCGTCGAGCGGTATTCCGGCGGATCACCGGTAATCTGGGAAGCAAACAATTCACGATTGAGCAGGGGATTGGCACCTAAGTTGCGCAATTGGCGATACTTAACTATGTTCCAGTTGGCAGTTTTAAGCGATTGCAGATGCGGATCACGCCGCAGTTTGAACGCGGTCAGATTTGCGCGGCTGCCAGGAAGCACAATCAGCTTCATTCCGGGCAAATCCTGATAACGAACAAGCAGCTCCGAAAACTCGGAGGTGATGATCGGAAAGAAGCTGAATTCAGGTAAGCCATTGTTCCCAAGCCAGACAATGGAATCGGTTTTTATCTCGCAGCCCATGTGCAGATGGTTTCCCAGGGATTCGATCAATGCAAAGATCGTTCTGAGATCCTTCTCACGTTCTCTGGTCGTTTCAAAAGTGCGCAGTGACCAAGCTTTGTAATCAGGTGTAGGATCGGCATAAGACTCGAGGATGGCTTGCACCATTTCCATTTCAACATTTTGAAGACCGGCAAGTTTCAGATTTACGGCTGCCAGGGCATCCTTCATCGAAAGCAGGGGCTGATTCTGGAGCGCATTCAGGATGGCTATTTCCGCGCGGTCAGCGGCGGTTGGCGCACTGCCACTGGCATCGACCAGCCAATACAAGCCAGAATCCGCTGAGACGCCCGGATTGAAGCGGGTAAACAGACCCGGGTCTGATAGAGCATGGTCAATTTCTTCCTGCAGCTCGTTGAGAGTATCACTCAGACCTGGGCGGCCTTCCAGCAGTCCCTCGGAGAGCAAAGAGACTATCACAGCACAAAACAGACGCAGGTAATTTGCCGGCTCGCCAAACCTCTGCAGAAATTGCACGCCAGCCCTTTTGACTGCCTGCGCGAAGGACACACTCGGGCTGCTTTGCCGGTTGGGCTGACCGAAGCGCCAGGCAGTCTGCAGCACGCTCATCTCGCCATTGGCTGCCAGTTGATGCAAGCTGAGGCCGGCATTTTGGGCTGCGAGCAGGCTCGCCATGGCAAACATGGGATCAAGCTCTGTCACCTGCAGCAAGACAGGCACGCCTGGCCGCAGCAGTTTGCCGAGCTGCACCAACACTTTTTTAAGGGCGGTCGAATGCCAGGTCCAGTCATAGCGCTGCTTGAGCAGGCTGTTGCGCAGCGTGCGGCTGCCTTCCCGTCCCCAAAGCCAACTGCTCCATAACCCGCTCAGGTTCCACCAGGCTTGATTGCGGCGCGGCAGCGAAGTGATGACGACATCCACCAGTCCAGGAGCCATTGGTGGATCCAGTTCGCGCAAGCGTCCGCGGAAAATACTGATGCCGCCCATCTGCGGGGGTAGAGCCGGCCACTCGCGCAGCGGAACAGCCTGCTCGGTTTTGCTCCACACCTTTTGCGAGGCCAGCAGTGCTTGCCATGGATTGAGCTCCTGGAAAAGCGGTGGGCGCAAGAGCTGGCGCGGCCTGCTGCGACCCCCTGGATGCGTCCAGAGTTGGTTGACCCGATCGGCGGTGGTCAGGAAAAGCGCTTTTAGGAGCGTACGTTGCCGCGGCGTAATCAGGGGGTTATCTATGCGGCTTAGTATCGCCTGCAGGGATGCCAGGCTGCGATGGGGGTAGAAGGCAATCACTTCCGACATCAAATCGCGCAGGGGATCGCCGGGGTTGGCAGACAGCTCGAGCAAGTGGGCCTTGAGCACGCTCAGGGCGGGCAAGGGCTCCTTGCTGGAGAGCATCTCGGGAGTTATTTCGTACTCTGCTTGTTTGCCGCAGTGCGGGCAACTGCCAAAGGCAAGTTCTGGTTCAGGGGCATCTTCTGCCCAGACCAGGTAATCAACCTGTAATTTTGGCTTGACATCCAGCTGTTGACATTCCGGATTGGGGCAGTCGAATTGGTAATAAGCGTTGATCTGGTCCTCGAGCAGTAAACCTTCCGCCGATCGGATCCCTGCCAGGGCGTGGAATGCCTCACTGATCTCTTCAGCACTTGGCGCAGATGCCATCACTTCCAAAATGAAGGCAGCGATCGGATTATTCGCGCTGACCACCACCCGGTAGCCAGCCCGAGCCAGCTCCAAGACGACATAAGGATCCTGCCCGAATGGGTCCAGCACGAGGCTTCCCGGTGGGGCGAAGCGCTGCAGCCAGCCAGTCATCGAACCTGGATAATACGGCGGCAGAAAGCGATCCAGCGGCAGTCCTGTCTGAGGTTGGTCAGCTGGTGATGACCCGTTCACGTACGGGGCGGCCAGTTCAGTCAGGGCGGTGCTGCCAGGCATTTTTTCTCGTCAGGCTGCTTGTGAGAGCAGGATCGCTACGCCAAATGGGGGCATATCCAGGGTTGAATCGGTCATATGGCTTGTGAGTGGTTCGTTGCCTGTGAAGATCAGATCCCAGCGGTTGAATTCCGCTACAGGGAGGGTGAAGCTCTGTATACGCTTTGAGAAATTGAGCACAACCAGCATGGTCTCCTCGGGGGTGAAACGCTTGTAGACCAGCAGAGCATCTTCTCCGGGGTCGATCAGGCTCAGATTGCCCGCATTCAGCGCAGGATGCTCTCTTCTCAGCGCGATCAGGCTCTTATAAAAGTTGAGCAGCGAGGCAGGGGTGGCCGCCTGGTTGGCGACGTTGCGGACTTTGTAGTTGGGATGGACAGGCAGCCAGGGTTCAACGGTGCTGAAGCCAGCAAAGGGGTGTGCGTCCCACTGCATGGGTGAACGGCAGCCGTCGCGCCCTTTATTGAACGGCCAATAGCGTTTGCCAACGGGGTCCTGGATCTGCCAACGGGAAAGGGAAATATCGCGCATGCCGATTTCCTCGCCATAATAAAGGTAGGGGGTTCCGCGCACTGTCAGGTGCATGGCAGCCAACAACTTCAACTTCGCATCGTCATTGGGTCCGGCATAGCGGGTGGAGGACCGGGGGGTGTCGTGATTGTTGAGAAAGTAATTTGGCCAGGCTTGGTCTCCATGTAGGCTGTCCCAATACTGAATCGCTTTGCCGAAGGCTTTGGCGCTAAAGGGTGAGTTCGCATAGGCATAATCGAAGGCCGCATGCAGGCGGTCGTCACCGACATAAGTGCGGGCATGGGCAGAATCTGCCAGGAAGGTTTCGCCGACCACATAGCGATCAGGGTAAGCATCCAAAATCTTGCGGATATCCTGCAGGGCAGGGATCATTTCGGGTTGGGAGACATCATAAATGTGATCGTAACTTTCGAAGGCACGGCGATGAAGCCCAGGCAGCCTGGGGTTATCGCGCAGGTCAGCGTCCTTGTACCAGCAGTTGAAAACGTCCAACCTGAAGCCATCCACACCTTTATCCAGCCAATAGCGGAAGATGTCCAGCATGGTAGCGCGCACATCAGGGTTGCGCCAGTTCAGGTCGGGCTGTTGCTTGGTAAACATGTGAAAATAATATTGACCCAGCTTCTCGTCGAACTCCCAGCCAGGTCCACCAAACACGGATTTCCAGTTGTTTGGCACACCGCCGCCAGGGGCAGGATCCCGCCAGATATACCAGTCATGGTAAGGATTGCTGCGGGACATGCGCGACTCCTGGAACCAGCGGTGCTGGTCAGAGGTATGATTGAGCACCAGGTCGAGGATGATATGGATGTCACGCTTATGCGCCTCAGTGAGCAGCCGGTCGAAGTCCTGCAGATTACCAAATTTCGGGTCAATCGTGTGGTAATCCGAAACGTCATATCCAAAGTCAGCATCAGGGGAGGGGTTAATGGGTGAGAGCCAAATTCCGTCGATGCCGAGCTCCTGCAGGTAGTCGAGATGCTGGATGATACCGGTCAGGTCACCGATTCCGTCTGCGTTGGTGTCCTGAAAGGAACGCGGGTAGATTTGGTAGATGATACCGTTTTTCCACCACAAATTTTTCTCAGTCATTGCTGTTACCTCCTCAGGTTTTCTTAGAAGTTATCAGGATTGTTTCATTTTTAATCGTATCTTATAGAGCAACTCGTCGATCAGGTCTTGATCCTCCTGGGCTATCAGTCCGCAGACAGCGATTGCGCCACAATGCCATCCATGTGTATTGTAGGCTTGTTATGAATTTTACATCGGGAATCAAAGGAAAAGCAAAACAATTTCCATCAAAAGCAAAGATCCCAAATCATTTGTTGGCGGGATGTTTTCACCAGAACCTGCTGATTGAACCAACCGTCGTAGAATCCATTTTGGCGATCTTTACCATGTGTTTGCGCACCTGGGATTCCTGTTTTGAACTGCCAGCTAAGCTGCTATGCTTCCCTCTGCCTTTGCTCTGTTGGATCAACACCTCGAAAAGCTTGGCGTAATGAGGTAGCAAAATACCCTGCAGTTCATTTATAGAGTGCGTGTGACCTCGCTGTTACCAAGGTCAAGGACATTCCAGGTCTGAATTAATCGTAAAATATATGGGAGGGCACGCAAATGCCCTCCAACCTTGCTCAGGAGGGTAAGATGTTCTTCTTTAAGAAAAA
>WOZA01000063.1 GCA_011620505.1 Anaerolineaceae bacterium | reverse complement strand
GAGCGATGGCTTCCTGGCGACCGTACGTCTCGCCTTTGCGGCAGCGGTAACCCAATACCTTGACGACCTGGTCATCTTCCATGCGTACAATCAATTTGCATCCCATTGGGCAGGCAGTGCAGATAAAATTCTTTTCTTCCATGCTTATACCTCCGCCTTGGGGTAAACATCCACGGTCAGGCTTTCTGCCGCGCGCACAGCCTCAGCCATGCTTGGCTTGAGCTTGATGGTCACCATCTCGCCCGGGCGGGCGTAGCGATCCGAGCGGCGCACGACGCTCTTGCTCTCACTGCGCACCTCCAGCCAGACATCTTCTTCGAGCGGTCGGGTGACGCGCAGCTGGAACTGCACATCGCCACTCTCAAGCGCTTTACGATCCAGCTTGTGGGGCACCACGTAGCGCACATTTTTTCCAGCTTTTACGGGAACATAGTCTGCTTCAAGCTGCTGCTCAGCCAGCGCATACCTGGCTGCGTTCATGCCGGCGGTATCGCCGGCAATCGAGACATAATCCACCAGGTCGTAAACGTGCACCACATTGCCGGCGGCGAAGATGCCCGGCACACTGGTCTGGAAGCGTTCGTCCACATAAGGACCGCCCGTGATGGGGTCCAACAGAACGCCAGCCTTTTTGGAAAGCTCATTCTCAGGAATGAGGCCCACCGAAAGCAGAAGTGTGTCGCAAGGAATGATCTCTTCGGAACCAGGAACGAAGTTCCAATGGTCATCCACAGCTACCGTTTCGATTGCTTCCACGCGGTTCTTGCCCATAATGTGCTTGATGGTATGCTGCAGTTGGAGCGGGATGTCCCAGTCCTGTAGGCACTGCACGAAATTACGGCTCAGACCGCTCAGATAGGATTGGATTTCGAGCACGCGCGAAACCTTTGCGCCTTCAAATGTCAGGCGGCGCGCCATGATCATGCCGATATCTCCTGACCCAAGAATGACGAAGTTCTTGCCGGGCATATAGCCTTCCACGTTCACCCAACGCTGGGCTGTGCCGGCAGTAAAGACGCCGTTTGGGCGCATGCCAGGGATGCGGATCTGGGCGCGGGTGCGTTCGCGGCAGCCCATCGCCAGCACAATCGCGCGCGCATCGAGCGTGAAGTAGCCGTGCTGCTGGCTGGAAAGGTACAACCGCCGCTGCGGCGTGACATCCATCACCATGGTATCCAGCAAAAACTCCACACCAATCGCGCGAGCCTCGTTGATATAACGCTGGGCGTATTCCGGTCCGGGCAGGTCTTCCTTGAAAGTCTGCAGACCGAAGCCGTTGTGGATGCACTGCAGCAGAATGCCGCCAAGCTCCACATCGCGCTCGATTACCAACACATCCAGCGCGCCAGCCTTTTTTGCTTCGATCGCGGCAGCCAGCCCGCCAGGACCAGCACCAATGACGACAACGTCATAGACCTCCTTAATCAGCATCCTGCACCCCCAGTTCCTTAGTCTGGCGGAAAAGGAATTCTGACCCAGTTCCTCGCTTGGTCACTTTCAGTGGGGATATTCCCAGCTCGCGGGAAAGGATCGCCACCACGCGCGGCATGTCAAAGCCGCCCTGGCAGCGCCCGGTTCCCAGCCAGGTACGGCGCTTGATAGCATCGTACGTGGTGGCAGGGATGGGGGCATGAATCTCACGGACAATCTCACCCTCGGTTATGTTTTCGCAGCGGCAGATCACTCGCCCATAGGTAGAATCGCTCGCGCACAGTGCCTGGCGCTCCGCATGGGACATGTTCCTGAAGCGCGGTCTGGCAGGGCGAATGGGATTCCAGTCTTTTTTCTCGATTAGGGTATCGCCAGCATCTTTCAGGAGCGCCACTACCATCTCGGCGATAGCTGGAGCGGCTGTCAGACCGGGCGATTCAATCCCGCCCAGGTTGACCAAACCCTGCACTTGCCGGGGGATTTCTATAACAAAATCGTTATGATAGTCAACTGCCGGGTTCAACGAACGCGCGTTACCCATCGGCCGCAGCCCCGCAAAAGTGGCAATCACAGAGCGCAGATTCATGGAGGGAATCAGCTTGCGCGCGCCATCAGCGATCTCATCCAGGCCTTCCTTGGTGGAGGAAGTATTTTCCTTATCATCAATAATATTAGCGTTTGGACCAATAATCGTGTTGCCGTGGACAGTATTTGTTACCAGGATACCTTTTCCCTTTTCGGTCGGAATCGGGAAGTAGATATGCCTGGTGCGGATATCCGCGCTGTCTAAAACGAAGTATTCCCCTTTACGCGGCGTGATCACAAACTCCGGGCGAACGCCCGCTTTGTGCATGACAACATCGGAATAGATTCCAGCAGCGTTGATCACCCAGCGGGCAAAAAAATCGCCGCGGGTAGTGCGAACGCCGATCACACGGCTGCCTTCCATGAGAAAATCGCGGAACTCTGTTTCCAGCAGGACTTCAGCGCCATTCATGACTGCATTTTCAGCCGCAGCCACGGTCACCTGGAAAGGATCACAAATACCCCCTGTGCTGGCCCATAAGGCACCGCTTACTTGCGGATTGATCAGGGGTTCCTGTTCGCGCATCTCTGCGCCGCTAATAAGCTTCATGCCAGGCACTCCGTTTTTGATGCCCTGCTGATAAAGCTTTTCGACGGCCGGCAGTTCCTGTTCCCCGATAGCCACAACAAAATCTCCTGGGCGTTCAAAGGCGAAGTTAAGCTCCGCGGAAAGTTGGTCCCACATCGGGTTGGCTCGCACATTCGTGAGAGCTTTGAGGGAGCCTGGTGGGGGATCATAGCCAGGGTGAATGATGGCGGAGTTGGCTGCCGTCGCGCCCATGCCGAGATCAGCTTCCTTGTCGATCAGCAGAATATCCGCCTGGTAGCGCGAAAGCCAGCGGGCGATCATGCTGCCCACCACTCCCGCGCCGATGATCAGGTAATCATATGAAGTATTTTTCATCAAGAAATTTATCTTTCTCGTTGTTGATGTACTTGCTTACTAAAAGTCTTGCGGTTGGTTCGTCCACGATCAACTCTTTTACCAATCCTCCTGATAAAGCGGCGTGCAAACCTGCGGCTTTACCCAATCCTGAGACAACACAAATCGCCCGCTTCTGCTTAATCATTCCCAGATTAGGTCCACTTGCTCTCAGATTGATTGGGATGTTATCAAAACTTCCATCCCGCCTGAAAAAGACTGTGGCGATATCACCAGCGATATTGAAACGTCTGAGCTCCTGGTAGTCCTTTTCCTCCAAAAAGCCGCCGGAATAAACATGACTGGGTACGCCGGATTTTACCGCGCCAATGCTGTGCAGCAATAAATCTGAACGCTGTTGTAATTCCAAAATTCTTTTGATGCTGCGTTCCTTCCACATGGCTTCTTTCGTGCTGACAAAATCAAAAAATGTTGGCACCGGAAAGAGATCAACGCTGGCTTGATACGCTTGAGCGAAACGCAGAATGATCTCACTTGCATATTCGATGCCCATGCTCCTGGTATTGCCAGCTCCATTGAGCTGAACAATATGGGAGTTGTGCGTTGTTTTTGGCTGTAAATATCTTGAGATTGCGCTAATGGTTGCTCCCCAGGCCACACCCATTATCATATCCGAATCAAAAACGGTATTCAGGTAATTTGCCGCATATTGGGCGGTTCTTTCGAGCCAGTCTGACTCACTCAAAATGTGGGAAACCGGAACAACTTGCACTTTCCTGGCTTCCTTGTAATGGGATAGGATCGCTTGAGCCAGAGATGTAGGCTGGTCTTCAACATCAATGACCTGGATACTTACCAGACCGTTTTCTCTTGCATATGCAAGCAAACGCGAAACGGAGGATCTTGAAATAACCATCTCACGCGCGATTGCTTCCGTAGTGAGGTTTTGATAGTAATACAATCTTGCCGCAACAATTGCATTATGTGTCCTCTCAATTTCGTCCATAGGCACCTGAGCAAAAGTATAGCTTTATCTGCACAATCTTTCAATATACTCGAACAATTTCTCAAGATCTTAGGCTTCCGATATGATTAATTCCGCACATTTGGCGCAGAAATTATCATCCATACGTAATTTGCTGTATAAATTAAGTAAAGTATTTTCGGTATTTTTTGGCAAATATTTTTAGTCGCGTCTATCGTTGTTAAATTTACAAGCATTTCACCATTAGAAGAAGCATCTACGTAATTAGCTTGCTTCCGGTTAGTAAGAGAAATAGAGGAGGTGCACGGGATAATTAGTTAGTCGTATCTTGACAATTTAACAAATGACTATTCAATTTAGGAGAGAGCAAGAATGAAAAATAAGAGTGTTGGTTTTTGGTTTTGGTTGGCCATAATTGTTATGGTCGTCAGTGTCCTCGGGGCCAGTTTCGTTCAAACTGCTGGTTATTCAATCACAGTAAAAGATCTCCGGTGGGAAACTCCTACAGGAAAATTGATGAGTGCGCTGCTTTTTATCCCCGAAACAGCCACCCCTGAAAATCCCGCTCCGGCAATCATTACCAGTCACGGCTGGTACAACAACCGCGAAATGCAAGATATGAATTATGTGGAATATGCCCGCCGCGGTTATGTGGTGATGTCCATAGATATGTATGGTCATGGTAATTCTGACGATCTTGGCCCAGAAGTGAATTACAAAATCAGAGCTACGGGTATGACTGATGCGGTCGAACTAATAGCTGCACTGCCATACGTAGATAGAAGTCGTATCGGTGTGACTGGCCACTCTAATGGAGCCAGAGCGGCAAATCTTGCGGTTGACGATGATAATCTGAAAGAGGAACAGCTAATCAGTGCTGTTTTGCTTGTTGGCAATGATGCAAATTACTTTAATGAAGACAAAGCTTATTACAACAAATATGGAAGTCGCGATGTCGCCATTGTCGCTGGTCGATTTGATGAATTCTTCTTCAGAGTGCGGGATGCCAATGGCGTGCCGTCTGCCCCCAGAGATTACATCAACCAGGTAACTGCACAATCCTTCCTTAACTTTGGCATCGATCCAGCGGAAGGTGAAGTGCGTAAAGACAATGTGTTTTACGTCAAACCTATCGATGGAGAAGAATCGATACGCGCTATTTACGCACCGTATCAAATTCACCCCTGGAATACCATCTCTTCCAAGGTGTTGAATTTCAGTGTAAATTTCTTCGAGAAAGCATTGGGCGCACCTAATCCTATACCCGCCAACAATCAAGTGTGGCAATGGAAGGCGATTTTCAACTTTATTGGCTTGGTTGGCTTCATTATCTTCGTGTGGGCTTTCACTCGGGTCCTGCTTGAAACGAAATATTTCTCGACTCTAAAGGCTGGAGAGATAGTAGAACCTGCCCCTGCTCCAGAAGGAAAAGCCAAAATTTGGTTCTGGGCTAGCTTAGTTGTCTCAGCATTTGTGTCTTTCTTCACTTATCTAAAGTTACCAGGATGGATAGCTAACTTCCAACCCGCTTTTGTCAATCAGAGGCCAGTGTGGCTTATCGCACTTTGGGCATTCGCAAACGGAATCTTTACACTGATTATGATCCTCATCGGAAGGACGATGTCCGGATCTGGTGCAGAACGCGGTACCAGAATCTCGGGCCAGAAGTTGGTCAAAACTATTTTGCTGGCTCTCGCTGTAGTTTCAGGCGCCTTCCTGATTGTATTTGCCGCGGACTATCTTCTGAAAGTCGATTTCAGATTTTGGGTCATTCCGGTGAAGGCCTTCCCTCCCAGTAAAATTGACGAGATCCTGCGCTACGCGCCATTCTTCCTGTTCTTCTACATCATCCACTCTGTGTCTGTCAACTGCTTTAATTATGTCAAGCAGGGGAAGGAATGGGTCAATGTAGCAGTGCTGTCGTTGGCTACAGTTGGGGGAGCTTTGTTCTATACCATACTTCAGTATGGAACGTTCTTCATCGAAGGTAAATCCTGGACTGAACAACTGGCAACACCAGTATCGAATATCTACGGTATCTGGTTGTTCCCCATCCTGGTTTACTTCCCGCTTGCAGTCATGTTGGATAGAGCCATTTACAAAGTTACAAAAAATCCGTATATCAGCGGTATCATTTTTGGTCTTATAATGGCCATAATCGCCGCCACAAACACCTTGACAAATTAATGTTTTGAATACAATTCTGGCCTCCGAAAAATTCGGAGGCCAGAGTTTAGTTGAGGTCTTATCCGTTTATTTTGATATGATGAGTTAGTATTTCCTATTACTACATCGAGGGAGTTACTATGCAAAAATATGTAATCGCGATTGACCAGGGAACGACCAGTTCACGCTGTATTATCTTCGATCACAGTGGATCCATCGTGGCCTCGGATCAGAAAGAACACACTCAGATCTACCCCAAACCGGGGTGGGTGGAACATGATGCCCTCGAGATTTGGAACTCGGTGCTGTATGTCATTCGCGGCGCGCTCAATAAAACCGACATCTCCCTCACAGAAATCGCAGCCTGCGGCATCACCAACCAGCGCGAAACCACCGTCGTGTGGGAGCGCGCCACCGGACGACCCATTGCCAACGCGATCGTCTGGCAAGACACTCGCACGGCTGGTTTCATGAACCAATTGGCTGCTGAAGGTGGCCAGGACCGCTTCCGGGAAATCGTCGGGCTGCCGACCAACCCGTATTTTTCAGGTTCCAAGATCCGCTGGCTGCTGGACAATACCCCTGGGGCGCGTGAAAAGGCAGAAAACGGGGAACTGTGCTTCGGCACCATCGATAGCTGGCTGATCTGGAATCTCACCGGCGGTCCAAATGGCGGAAAACATGTGACGGATGTCAGCAATGCCTCGCGCACCTTCCTGATGAATCTGCACACGCTCGATTGGGATGACAGCATGCTCAAAATCATCGGCGTGCCGAGAGCAATGCTGCCGCAGATCAAGGCATCCAGCGAGGTTTACGGTCTGATCAGCATCCCCGAGCTCAAGGACATCCCCATTTCGGGCGACCTGGGCGACCAGCAAGCGGCGTTATTCGGGCAAACTTGCTATACGGCTGGGGAGGCAAAAAACACTTATGGAACCGGCTGTTTTCTGCTGATGAACACCGGAACTGAGCCGATCCAGTCCAAAAATGGGATGCTAACCACGCTCGCCTACAAAATTGGCAAAGAACCCGCCTATTATGCCCTGGAGGGTTCCATTGCTATCACCGGGGCGCTGGTGCAGTGGATGCGGGACAATCTGAGAATGATCGAAACCTCAGCTGAAATCGAAACCCTGGCAAACACGGTCGAAGATAGCGGCGGGATCTATTTTGTACCAGCTTTTTCGGGTCTGTTTGCCCCTTACTGGCGCAGTGACGCCCGCGGCGCAATCGTCGGACTGACACGCTACATTAATGCCGGACATCTTGCCCGTGCCGTCCTTGAGGCAACCGCCTACCAGACTGCGGAAGTTCTTGAGGCAATGAACAAAGACTCGGGCGTGCCCCTGACTGCCCTGAAGGTAGATGGCGGTATGGTGCACAACCAGTTGCTGATGCAGTTCCAGAGCGATATCCTCGGCGTACCGGTATTCCGGCCTAAAGTCGCTGAGACGACCGCGCTGGGTGCAGCTTATGCAGCCGGACTGGCAGTCGGGTTTTGGCAGCAGCTCAACGACCTGCGCGAAAACTGGCAGATAGATTATTGTTGGCAGCCGCACATGAACGCACAAACCCGCGGCAAGCTCATGGCTGGCTGGAAGAAGGCTGTCACCCGCACGTTTGATTGGGTTGAAGAGTAGGCTTTTTCCGAATTTGCATTGGTGAAATTCCAATCGTTCCTATTGGACAAGGATAGCTGGAGACCTTCGGTCAAAACCCTTGCAAGGTCAGGAGACCTTGCAAGAACAAG
>WOZA01000088.1 GCA_011620505.1 Anaerolineaceae bacterium | reverse complement strand
AAAAATTACTTGCGGGGATTGAAAAGGAGTGTTATAATGCAAATTTCACAGTTGAATAGAGAAAAACTAAAAGACTATTGACTCGCATATCGATTTGTTATATAATAATACCTTGCGCTTAATGCCTGAACTGACGCGTGGAATGCGTATTGCCCCACGCTTTTATCATGTTAGGAGATATTGATGACTGACCTGATGCCACCAAAAAACTATGCCAGGATCCCTGTAGGGTTGGAATTACCCCAACTTATCCAGGTCCAGCTTGATTCTTTCCAACGCCTCAAAAACGAAGGTCTTGGAAGTTTGTTCAATGAAATTTCCCCCATCACCTCATACGGCAATGAATTGCGGCTGCACTTCCCCAGTGACACCCCACTTGCCAAACAATTTGATCTCAAGTATTGGTTTGAACCTCCCAAGAACACTATGGAGGAATGTCTTGAGCGTGATCTGACTTATGCTTGCCCGTTGTACATTTCGGTTTTGCTGGATGGCAATGAATTGGGCGAAAAGCAGAAGCAGGAACTCTTCCTGGGCGATTTCCCTGAGATGACCCCGAAGGGTACTTTCATTATTAATGGAACCGAACGTGTCGTTGTTTCGCAATTGATTCGGTCGCCTGGCGTGTATTTTGAAGCGGAGTTGGATCGCACCACGGGGCGTATGATGTCAACAGCCAAGCTGATCCCGGACCGGGGAGCCTGGATGGAACTCGAAACCCGTAAGAACGACTTCATCATCTTGAAATTCAACCGCAAGCGCACAGTGCCTATCACGGTCTTTTTGCGTGCTTTGGCAATTTTGGACGACGGCATGGAAGAATCCTTGATCAAAGAGGGCACGGATGAAGAGATCCTTGGCCTGTTTGCCGATGTGGATAACAACCAGGATCACCTCTACATCCAGGGTTCCTTCGATCAGGAACCAGAGTATGATCCGAGCAGCAACCTTTCCGTTGCTGAAGCTGCGTTGATCGAATTCTATAAGAAACTGCGACCGGGCGAACCCCCGACGCTTGAAAACGCAAAGAATTATGTGACCGAACAGATCTTCGATTCACGGCATTACGACCTCGAAGAGGTTGGTCGCTATAAACTGAACCAGAAGCTTGACCTGGAAGATATTGTTCCAATCACACATCGGACTATTACAAAATATGACATCGTGCGCCTGATTCGGCACATGATCGAGATCAACAATGGCGTGCGCCCCGCGGATGATATTGATCATCTTGGGAATCGCCGTTTGAAGACAGTTGGTGAACTGATCCAAAACAAATTGCGGGTCGGTTTGCGGCGCATGGAACGCGTTATTAAAGAGCGTATGTCCATCCGCGATCAAAATACCTCGCTTTCACCTGTCAGCCTGGTGAACATCCGCCCGTTGGTGGCATCTCTGCGTGAATTCTTTGGCTCCAGCCAACTTTCGCAATTCATGGAAGAAACAAACCCACTTTCAGAACTCCGCCACAAACGTACAGTCTCTGCCCTTGGTCCTGGTGGCTTACGCCGCGAGCGTGCCGGCTTTGATGTGCGTGACGTTCACTTCTCGCATTATGGTCGAATCTGCCCGATTGAGACCCCGGAAGGTCCGAACATTGGCCTGATCGGGCGTCTCGCCGCGTATGCTTCCGTCAATAAGTATGGCTTCATCGAGACTCCTTATCGACGTGTATACCGTTCGATGAAGGGAGACGATCCTAAATTAGTGGATCACCTCCTGCGCCAGAATATTGTGGATCCGAACACCGGTGAAGTCATTTATCAGGCTGAGACGCGTGTTACCAAAGAAATGGCGAAGAAAATCAGCAAGCTTGGCATTGAGAATGTGCTGGTGCGGCCTTATGTTACCGATGAATACGTATCTCTTTCAGCTGATGCTGAAGATAAATTCATCATCGCCCAGGCGAATGCGCCTCTCAATGAGTACAACGAGTTTGTGCGCCGCAATTCCTGCCGAAGGGAAAACGGTAAATTTGAAATTGTTGACTACGAATATATCGACTTTATGGATGTTGCTCCCAACCAGGTTGTGGGTATTTCCGCTGCTTTGATTCCTTTCCTGGAGCATGATGATGCAGGTCGCGCTTTGATGGGCTCCAACATGCAGACTCAGGCTGTTCCTTTGCTGCGGCCGGAAGTGCCGATTGTCTCAACCGGCATGGAAGAAGCTGCAGTGGCGGATTCCGGGCAGGTCGTCATCGCTGAGGAAGATGGCGAAGTATTATCTGTGACTGGTGATAGCCTGGTAGTCAAACAGAACACAGGCGATCTCAAGCTTTACAAACTTCGCAAGTACCAGCGTTCCAACCAGTCGACTTGTATTGATCAGCGGCCTGCTGTTTCGCAGGGGCAGTTGATCCACAAGGGCGACGTGATTGTCGATTCTTCCTCTACGGAGGATGGAAAACTGGCATTAGGCCAAAATGTGACAGTCGCGCTGCTCCCATGGGAAGGCTTCAACTTTGAAGATGCCATCCTGATTTCGGAGCGCCTGGTTGAGGAAGATCGCTATACCAGCATCCACATCGAAAAGTACGAAGTGGAAGCACGCGATACCAAGCTCGGTCCCGAAGAGATCACGCGTGAAATCCCCAACGTCGGCGATGACACCATCCGCGACCTGGACGAGTCCGGCATCATCCGTATCGGTGCTGAAGTCGGTCCAAACGATATCCTGGTCGGCAAAATCACCCCTAAAGGTGAAAAAGAACTGACTCCTGAAGAGCGCCTTTTGCGCGCCATCTTCGGTGAGAAATCACGTGATGTCAAGGACACTTCTCTGCGAATGCCCCACGGCGAACGCGGAATAGTGGTGGACGTGAAAGTCTTTACCCGCGAAGAAAACAGCGACCTTTCGGCTGGCGTGGATAAAATGGTGCGGGTTTCTGTGGCACAGCGCCGCAAGATCACCGCTGGCGACAAAATGGCTGGACGGCATGGTAACAAAGGCTGCGTCTCAATGGTGCTGCCGGTTGAAGATATGCCCTTCCTGGAAGATGGAACCCCTGTGGATATCATCCTCAATCCCCTTGGCATTCCTGGTCGTATGAATATTGGCCAGGTGCTCGAAGCTGAACTTGGCTGGGCAGCACGCAGCCTGGGATTCAGGGCAATTACCCCTGTGTTTGATGGTGCCACCGAAGCTGAAATTGAAGCCGAATTAGCAAGAGCCTGGATGATCGATGAAGCCTGGCGCGTTATTGACGAAAAAGGCTGGGAATGGCTGAACACGATTGATCATGACCCCGAAATGATCGTGGATGACCAGGAAGTACGTTTACTTTACCTGGAACAGACGCTTAGGGATCAGGGTCAGGACATATTCGCCTTGAAAGAAAACGAGATTTTAGCTCGCAGGGCAGCATTGAATGAATGGCTTAAGAGCGAAGGATTCGATCCTGCCAGCGTCACAGCTTTCCCTGAGGATAATATCTCTTTAGAGAATCGGGCTGCCCAGGATGATAACGCCGTGAAGGTCTGTTTGTTGCTCTGGAGTAAAAAACTGGGTCAACCGATCTCTGCCGAGCTCGACCGTGCCGCTATCGAACGACAGGCAAATCAGCTCATGTTCGAGACGGGTAATCCCATGCCCACCATTGGCAAGCAGTTAGTACGCGATGGACGGACTGGTGAATTTTATGATCAGCCAGTCACCATTGGCATTATGACCATGCTTAAGCTGCATCACCTGGTTGAGGATAAAGTCCATGCTCGTTCAACAGGACCCTACAGCCTGGTTACCCAGCAACCTCTGGGTGGCAAGGCTCAGTTTGGTGGTCAGCGTTTTGGTGAAATGGAAGTGTGGGCGCTTGAAGCCTATGGCGCAGCGCATACCTTGCAGGAAATGTTGACGATCAAGTCGGATGATGTGGCAGGTCGTACTGCGACTTACGAAGCGATTGTCAAGGACGCTCCCATTGAGGCTCCGGGCATCCCGGCTGCTTTCAAAGTGCTGGTGAAGGAACTTCAATCCCTGAGCCTGGCAGTGGAAGCAATCATGGATGACGGAGAAGTGATGCGGTTTGGTAAGGACGACGAACGTGCACATAGCGCACGCGTGCCAACCGGACTGTTGGATCAAGGCAGCGATTTCTTCAAATCATTGAAAGAAGTTGCTTGACGTAATCGATCGAGGCATGATAGAATCATGCCTCGCCCTGCAAGGCAGGGTTTATGTTAGCCCGCCTGGCGTTAGGTTGAAAACGCAGGGCCATCGAGAATATGGGATGGCCTTGATTGATGAGAAGATAGAGTAATTAGGAGCACGGAGGCAAAGAAGTGCCAACAATTAATCAACTGGTTCGAAATGGTCGCCAGACCAAAAGCCGCAAAAGCAAGTCACCTGCTTTGCAATATACACTCAATTCTGAGAAACAACGCCGTACCCGCCAACCGAAAGGGGCACCTCAGAAGCGTGGTGTTTGCACCATCGTCCGCACGATGACCCCAAAGAAGCCGAATTCCGCTTTGCGGAAAATCGCCCGTGTGCGTCTTTCCAATGGATTGGAAGTGACCGCATACATCCCCGGTGAAGGTCATCAACTCCAGGAGCACAGCGTGGTGCTCGTGCGTGGCGGCAGAGTGAAAGACTTGCCTGGTGTGCGTTATCACATCGTGCGCGGCACCCTCGACACGACTGGTGTCGCGGATCGCAAGCGCGCCCGTTCAAAATATGGCGCAAAACGCACACAGAAGTAGTCATTTGCATACTGGGCTGTTCGCTTGCTACCAACAAGGTTGGTCGATCAGGCAGGTCTGGATTTATTGAGGAGCAATTATGTCAAGAAGAATAAAACCCGAAAAGCGAGAAATCACGCCGGATGTGCGTTTCAATAATGTGCATATCCAGATGATGATTAACCGCATCATGCTCAATGGTAAAAAGAGCACTGTGACCAGCCTGGTCTATGATGCCATTGATCAGATCAGCCAGAAAACCGGTAAGGATGGTATCGAAGTTTTCGAGCAGGCGCTCAAGAACGCCAGCCCGATGATGGAAGTTCGCCCCCGCCGTGTCGGTGGCGCAACGTACCAGGTGCCGATGGAAGTCGCCCCGGAACGTCGTTTGACCCTGGCTATGCGATGGATCATCGCTGCCTCCAGGGCACGCTCAGGCAAATCTTACTCTGAGAAGTTAGCTGGTGAATTGATGGATGCTGCTGAAAACCAGGGCGCATCAATCCGCCGCAAAGAAGAAGCACACAAGATGGCAGAAGCCAACCGTGCTTTCTCTCACTTCCGCATGTAAGCAGGATTTGCACCTTAACTAACTATTGGTTCAACTATGACCGAAAATCCGCTCGAACGATACCGCAATATCGGTATAATAGCCCATATTGACGCTGGTAAAACAACTACTACCGAGCGGATTTTGTTTTATGCCGGTAAAACTTATCGCCTTGGGAATGTTGATGACGGCACCACCGTCACTGACTGGATGCCCGAGGAACGCGAACGTGGTATCACCATCGTTTCCGCCGCTGTAACCGCGGAGTGGAAAGGGTACCGCATCAACCTGATCGATACCCCCGGGCACATCGATTTCACAGCAGAAGTGCAGCGCTCCCTGCGCGTGCTGGATGGCGGTGTGGTCGTGTTTGACTCAGTCCAGGGTGTGGAGCCGCAAAGTGAAACGGTCTGGCGCCAGGCTGATAAGTACCGGGTGCCGCGCATCTGTTTTGCCAACAAAATGGATCGCACCGGAGCTTCCTACGAACGCACCGTTCAAAGTATCCGCGAGCGTCTGGGTGCCAACGCGTTGGAAATGCAGATTCCGATTGGGGAAGAATCAGGTTTTATCGGTTTTGTGAACCTGCTTGAGGAAAACGCGGTGACATTCTCTGATGAGCTTGGCGTTGAGCCAACCGTCACTGAAATTCCGGAAGAAATGCGCGAGCTGGCGGCGAAAAAACGCGCTATTCTTGTTGAACGCATCGCTGAAACAGATGATGACCTCACCCTCAAGTTCCTTGAAGGCGAGACAATCTCTTTACCAGAACTGAAAAGTGCTCTGCGAGCAGCAGTGCTTACCAACAAAGCCGCACCAGTCTTTTGTGGCAGCAGTTTGCGCAACAAAGGCGTGCAAGCCGTGCTGGACGCAGTAATTGACTATTTACCTTCCCCGCTGGATATTCCTCCGGTCAATGCCAAGCTTGTTCGCGACGGCAGTGAGGTTCTGCGACATGCGGATCCCTCCGAACCGCTTTCAGCACTGGTTTTTAAGATCGTAACCGATCCCTACATGGGGCGGTTGGCATACATCCGGGTTTATTCGGGAAAAATCAAACAAAACAGTAGCGTTTACAATGCCTCGAAGGATAAGAAAGAACGCGTTGGGCGTCTGCTGCGTATGTACGCAGACCGCCGTGAGGATATAGAAGAACTGAGTGCGGGTGATATTGGCGCGATTCTGGGTTTGAAATTCAGCTTCACTGGCGACACGCTGTGTGACCCCACCAATCCGGTATTGTTGGAAACCATCAGTTTCCCCAATCCGGTAATTTCGATTGCAATCGAACCCAAGACCAAGGCTGACCAGGAAAAAATGTCTGACTCGCTGATCAAGTTGGCAGAGGAAGATCCTACCTTCCAGATCCGCCAGGACGAAGCTACCGGTCAAACCGTTATCTCCGGTATGGGCGAGCTCCATCTGGATGTACTGGTCACCCGCCTCTTGCGCGAATTTAAAGTACAGGCGAACGTAGGCAAGCCCCGCGTCGCTTATCGTGAAGCGATCACCAAGCCCATCAGCAACTTCAGCTATCGCTACAGCAAGCAGACAGGTGGTCACGGTCAGTTCGGTCACGTGGTAATCGACCTCGAGCCTCTCGAGAATGGCTCCGGAGTTATCTTTGAGAACAAGATCCGCGGTGGGTCCATTCCGAAGGAATACATCCCGGCGATCGAGAAGGGTGTCCTTGAAGCGGCTGAAAGTGGTCCGCTGGCTGGCTTCCCGATGACGGATTTCAAGGTTACCCTGGTGGATGGCTCGTACCACGAGGTGGATTCGAGCGAGATGGCTTTCCGCACGACAGCCTTACTGGCAGTGCGTGAAGCGACTGAAAAAGCCGGACCAGTCATCCTGGAGCCGATCATGAAAGTCGAAATCACCGTGCCCGAGGAATATACTGGCGACATCATCGGTCAGGTCAACGCTCGCGTGGGCAATATCCTTGGCATGGAAGACCGTTTTGGCAACGCCAAAGCCCTCCACGCTGAAGTGCCTTTGTCCGAGATGTTCGGCTACGCGACTGAGCTTCGCTCCGCCACGCAAGGAAGGGGAGTGTTTACCATGGAATTCAAACACTATTCCCAGGTCTCGGATGCCTACATGAAAAAAATACTTGGTCGGATAAACGGCTGAGATTAATGCGACATTTCCAGGAGCTTGCGCTTCTGAATGAAAAAAATAGAAATAGGTAGAAAATGGCAAAGCAAAAAATTAGAATTCGTTTGAAAGCATATGATCATCGCATCCTCGACCAATCTGCCAAGCGCATTGTCGAGACCGCAGAGCGTTCCGGCGCCAAGGTGGTAGGGCCTGTGCCTCTGCCCACCCGCATTGAAAAATTCACAGTGCGCCGCTCAACTTTCATTGACAAGGACTCCCAGGAGCACTTTGAAATTCGTACCCACAACCGTCTGATTGACGTGCTGGAACCCGATTCAAAGACCATCGACATGCTAATGCGCCTCAGCCTTCCCGCCGGCGTAGATATCGAAATCAAGATTTAGTCTGATTTCTGCAGAACGGTTGTTTTGCGTTGTTGTAAAATAGACGCAAAAGAATCCTTACAACTTAGCCATTCCCGTCGAGCAGCGCCTGCTCGTCTGGTCTTTGTCTACCTCTACCTCTCACACGATGATTGC
>WOZA01000125.1 GCA_011620505.1 Anaerolineaceae bacterium | reverse complement strand
CCGCGGCAATCAGCGGTGCTGAAGTTACCCAGGAAATGAACCCCGCTGTCCCCTACACGATCGATCAGTATGTACGCGAGGCAAAACTCGCCCGCGAAGCCGGCGCTGCCATCATCCACCTGCATGCCAGGTACGATGACGGCACCCCCACCCAAGACCGCGAACGCTTCAGGGCGATCATCGATGCGATCCAGGCAGCTTGCCCAGACGTCATTATTCAGCCCTCCACGGGCGGCGCAACCGGCATGACGGCCGAAGAGCGCCTGCAGCCAACCGAACTGAACCCCGAAATGGCAAGCCTGGACTGCGGAACCATGAACTTTGGCGGAGACGATATTTTCGTCAACACTGAAAATATGATCATCGCGTTCGCAGCCCGCATGAACGAACGCGGAATTAAACCCGAGCTGGAGTGCTTCGATAAAAGCCATGTTGATATGGCATTACGGTTGGTCCGCAAGGGTTATATCCAGCCGCCTCTGCACTTCAACTTTGTGTTGGGAGTAAATGGCGGCGCCGCTGGCACCCCGCGCGACTTGCTGTTTCTGAAAGAATCGCTCCCAGAAGGCGCGACCTTCACAGCCACAGGAATTGGCCGCTGCCAGTTGGAGATGAATGTGATGGGCATGCTCTTAGGCGGTCACGTCCGGGTGGGCTTTGAGGACAACCTGAAATACAACCGCGAGCGCAATGGCGTCTCGAATGCGGAATTTGTTGAGCGGATCGTCCGTATCGCAAAAGATCTGAATTTGGAAATTGCCACGCCGGCAGAAGCCCGCCAAATTTTGGGCATGCCGGAACGTGTTAATTAGAGAAAATAATCTACGGAGGAATAGTTTTATGGCAATGGGTAATAAATATGGTGCACACCGCGTGATCGAGCCCAAAGGGCTGCTACCACAAGCTGCGCAAAAGATCGACAATACGATGGAGATCTATGATAACGAAATTCTGATAGATGTCTCCGCGTTGAACATCGACTCTGCCAGTTTCAGGCATCTTTGGACCGATTCAGAGCAAAATGAAGACCGTCTCAAAGAGATGATTTTAAGTATTGTCAGCGAACGCGGCAAGATGCAGAACCCTGTTACTGGCTCTGGCGGGATGTTGATGGGAAGTGTCGCCAAGATCGGCTCTGCCTTGCAGGATCGTAACGATCTCAAGGTAGGTGATCGAATTGCATCCTTGGTTTCCCTTTCCCTGACACCGCTCCATATTGATGAGATCCTCGCGGTTCATCCCGACACTGACCGTGTGGATATCAAAGGGCAAGCTATTCTTTTTGAAAGTGGTATTTATGCCAAACTTCCAGACGATATGCCAGAAGCTCTCGCCCTGGCAGCCCTGGATGTTGCAGGTGCCCCTGCGCAGACCGCAAACATTGTCAAGCCTGGCGATTCAGTGCTCATCCTCGGTGCCGGCGGCAAGAGCGGCATGCTCTGCGGCTACGAAGCCATGAAACGCGTTGGTCCCAGCGGTAATGTTGTGGGCATGAGCCGGAACACCCGCCCCGAAAAGACCTTGCTGGACAATCATTTTGTGCATAAGTTCTTCGTTGCAGACGCAGCCAAACCAGTGGAAGTGCTCGAAAAAGCCCTGGAGTGCAATGGCGGCAAGGAATATGATATTGCAATCAACGTTGTCAACATCCATGGAACTGAAATGTCCACGATCCTCCCGGTACGCGATGGTGGACTGGTTTACTTCTTCAGCATGGCGACAAGCTTTACTCGTGCCGCCCTGGGCGCTGAAGGCGTTGGAAAAGACGTTACGATGATCATCGGCAACGGCTACACGCGCAACCATGCGGAATTCACCCTACAGGTATTACGCGAATCCAAAGCCCTGCGTGAGATCTTCGAAAAGAGTTACATCTGATACTGGAAGACAGGACCGCTGCTTGAGCAGCAGTCTGCTTCAAAAACTAAGGAGTTAGGTGATGAAAGCTGAAGAAAAATACATCAACACAAGTGGTGAAGCCCGGCGAAGAAAACTCTTCCCGGAAGTGTCAGATGAGCAGTGGAATGATTGGCACTGGCAGGTTTCCCATCGCATTTCAGATGTTGACACCCTAAAAAATTATCTACCGCTTACCCCTGAAGAAGAACAAGGCTCACGAAAAGCGCTTGAACTCTTCAGGATGGCAATTACTCCTTATTACTTAAGTCTGATCGATCCTAACGACCCTCATGACCCGGTAAGAAGACAAGCCGTGCCAACTGGCGATGAAGCGTATCGCAGCCCTGAAGATATGGAAGATCCTCTTGAAGAAGAGGGTGACTCCCCCGTGCCTGGGCTGACTCACCGCTACCCCGACCGTGTTCTCTTTCTTATTACCGATCAGTGTGCCATGTATTGCCGGCATTGCACCCGTCGCCGCCTGGCTGGTCAGAAAGATGGCGCCCGCACACGCGCGCAAATCGATGCCTGCATCGACTATATCCGCAATACGCCAGCTGTGCGGGATGTGCTGCTTTCTGGGGGCGATGCTCTGCTGATGAGCGACGACCGCGTGGAGTACATCCTCTCCAAATTGCGAGCTATCGATCACGTGGAAATTATTCGTATCGGTACGCGCACGCCTGTGGTTCTTCCGCAAAGGATCACACCCGAATTGTGCACAATGATAAAGAAATATCATCCAGTCTGGGTAAACACGCACTTCAATCACACGAACGAAATAACTCCTGATTCCAAACGTGCCACTGCACTGCTGGCGGATGCCGGGGTGCAATTAGGCAATCAATCAGTCCTCTTGCGAGGCGTAAACGATTGTGTGCACGTCATGCGAAAACTGGTTAACGGACTGGTATACATTCGAGTTCGCCCCTATTACCTTTATCAGTGCGATCTTTCCCTGGGTCTTTCGCATTTCCGCACGCCAGTTTCCAAGGGGATCGAGATCATTGAAAGTCTGCGGGGTCACACATCCGGCTTGTGCGTGCCCACCTACGTTGTGGATGCACCAGGCGGCGGCGGAAAGATCCCGGTCATGCCTGCCTACCTGATCTCACAGAACCCGGATCATGTTGTTCTAAGGAACTTTGAAGGCGTGATTACCACTTATAAAGAACCGGAAGAATATAAAAACGAGTGCAATTGCCCCGTTTGCAGAGGTGAAGAGGACGTTGAATTAACTGGGGTTGCCGGTTTGCTTGCCGGGCAACTACGAACCCTCGAGCCAGTTGGGCTGCTTCGAAATCAAAGGAAGCATAAAGAATAGAAGGCAATTAGTATGGAAGCGCTTGCGGCAGAAAAAAGCAATAAACTGCTCCAGCTGACAGGTCTGCAGCACCTGCAATCGCTGGCTATTATTGGCCTGTCAAAAAACGCTGGTAAGACTACTTGCCTCAACCACATCATCGCAGCCTGGCAAGATTCTGCACAATCACAACCTTTGGCGCTGACCTCGATCGGTAGAGATGGCGAAACAGAAGACATTTTAAATGGTAGTGCCAAGCCGCGCATCTATGTATCAACGGGCACTTTGATTGCCAGTGCCGAAGGAGCTCTGCAGCGTAGTGATGCCTTGCTCGAAATCCTGGAACTCAGCAACATCCGAACAGCCTTAGGCGAGGTGATAGTTTGCCGGGCGCTTAGCGATGGCTACGTGGAATTGGCAGGACCCAGTGTGGCTGAGGAGATTGGCACTATTGAAAATCTGATGCGTCGACACGAACCAGAATGCCTTTTTATCATCGACGGAGCATTGTCGCGCCGTTCCCAAGGGGGTTCAGATGTGAGCGAGGCAGTCATTCTTTGCGTCAGCGCGGAGACATCTGCAAATCCTGAAATCCTGGCTGAGAAATCCAGCTTCGCCCTGACCTTGCTCCAGACGCCAGCTCTTACACAGGAGATGGACATCCTGTTTGCTGACGCAATAAAAGAGCATCCAAATCAACGTGCTATCCTGCTGCACGGTAAAGGCCCAGAATTGAGCAGCTCAAGCCTCGATACTCCCTCGCTGGTTGGTTATGGCAAAGTGATTGCCAACGCCCTAAGACCAGACACAAGTTATCTGTTTCTAAAAGGTGCGATGACCGACCAGGTGCTGCAAGAATTACTTGGCGGCACCAATTTCAACAACTTGACGCTCATAGTTGAAGACGGCACGCGTTTATTCATCAAACCGAACAGTCTTCAGAAAATTCACGACCGTAAAGTCACCCTTGCAGTGCTCAATCCTTTGGATGTGCGCTTAGTTTGCCTAAACCCCACCCGTTCCAATGGGCAATGCCTCGATTCCCAGCTGACACTTGCAGAATTGCGTAAAAGGATATCTATTCCCGTAGTTGATCTGGGTCCAAAGACAATGTGAGATTACTATGATATCCTCGGTCATCATTTCCCCAGAATTGTTAGACGATTTAGGACTGCTCAAAGTCCTGGATGCCTGCCAATGCCGCAGCCCTCAAGGGAACATCCTCAAGAATGCTTTTCATCTGTACACGCCCATTACCCGGGACTCGTTGCAGGAAGAATTGAGTGCCATTGATCAGTTGCTTGCGTTAGTCAGAGCGAACCACCCTCAATTAACAGAAGCGCAAATACAGTTATCACGTCTGCGCGAACTCAGGGGCACTCTTGGAAGGCTCGAAAAAGGCAATCTGCTGGATGATACCGAATTCTTTGAACTCAAAAGTGCACTGGCAATTTTCAATCGTATTCGCAAAATGCAGGAACTCCTTGTTGCTGCGGGGGTTGATTTTGAAGACACCAAAGCTGCGGCAGCCTTACTCGATCCAGCCGGCACAGGGAACCCCACCTTTCATATCTATAGTAATTATTCGCCAGAGCTTACCCAAATCCGGGCAAGAAAAATTGAGCTTGAAAGAGCAATCAGGCAGGCAACTGGATCTCAGCGGAAGACTTTACTGACTCAACGTGCCCTGCTAACCGCCCAGGAAGACCAGGAAGAAGAAAACATCCGCAGGCAACTGGGCATTAAACTGGCCGAATGGTTACCTCAAATTCGTAAGAATGTTGATAATTGCGGAATACTCGATTTTAGGCTTGCGAAAGCTATCCTGGCTGCCCGTTGGAATGGCTGCCTCCCAAAATTGGTAGAACAGCAACAACCAGCAATACTACAAAACGCAATTCATCCGCTGGTGGCTGCAATGTTGGAAAAACAAGGGTTATCTTTCACACCGATATCGATCGAATTACGGCAAGGTACAACTGTTTTGATGGGAGCCAACATGGGCGGCAAGAGCGTGGCCCTCAAGACCATCTTCTTAGCGCTGCTTATGACCCAACTGGGGTATTTCCCGTTTTGTGAGAGCCTGCAAACGCCTTTATTTGATTTTTTTGCTTTTGAATCCAGCTTTGAAGGTGACCTGCATCGGGGTCTTTCCTCTTTTGGGCTTGAGGCTGTCCAAATCCGCAATCACTACCGAAAAAGTCAAAACCAAAAGGGTCTGATTTTGATGGATGAACCGTGCCGGGGAACAAATCCTTCTGAAGCGACAGCAATCGTGCAGGCTCTTTGCAACGCATATGCCAAATCCAGCAGCACATTTTTCATTGCCACCCATTATCATGTCAAACCGGCACCTGGAATTCGATTCTATCAAGTGCGCGGCATCAGTCCGGAGGCACTGGCAGAATTACCGACTTTTCGAGACGCCCCCGTCAAAACCAGCGAATCCGAAGATGATTCTGCAACGGGCTTTTCAAGTTTGCTTGCAGATGTTTTACATGAAGACCTGACTCGAGTCAGAAGAATTCAAAATCTGATGGACTATCGCCTTGAGGAGATTGATGGCATTCATCAAACCCCATCGGGTGCGATAAAAATCGCTGAGCTGCTTGGAGTGGACGAAGCATTGCTGCGGGAAATGAAAGCAGCCCGGCAGGAGGAATAATGGCAACACTTAAAATAGATTGGGAAAAAGTAAAACAGGCGCGCGAAGCTGCCAGGCAGATTGTCGAAGATGTCCATAGCTACACCCAACAATTTACCACGACCACGATTGAGCGCTCCATTTGCCGGTTATTGGGCATTGACGGGGTCGATGCGATGGGTGTGCCTTTGCCTAATGTGGTTGTTGACCATCTCGCATCCCGCCAAATGCTTGGGCTTGGTGCAACCTATTGGTTGGGACAGGCAGCCATTTCTCTGGGGAAGGAACCCCAGGCTTTAGCTGAAGCTGTCGCTCGTGGCGAATTAGACCTCACCCGAACAGACCCGGTGGATAATTTTGAGATCCAGTTGTGGGCTGAAAAAAGAGCCGAAGAAGCGGTTGCTAAAATCCACCACAATCGCATTATCCGGGAAGAACGACTGCTCGAATTTGGCGATCATGCCGGACCGTTAATCTACGTTATTGTTGCCACCGGGAATATTTATGAAGATATCACCCAAGCCAAGGCAGCTGCCAGGCAAGGCGCGGACATTATCGCTGTTATCCGCACCACCGGGCAAAGCCTGCTCGATTACGTTCCCTATGGCGCGACGACCGAGGGCTTTGGCGGCACTATGGCAACCCAGGAAAACTTTCGCCTGATGCGGGAAGCCTTGGATGAAGTAGGCGCAGAATTGAAGCGCTACATTCGGCTATGTAATTACTGTTCAGGTCTGTGCATGCCAGAAATCGCGGTCATGGGCGCTTTAGAGCGCCTGGATGTGATGCTAAACGATGCTCTTTATGGCATCCTGTTTCGGGATATCAATATGCAGCGTACGCTCATTGACCAGGAATTCTCCCGCTTAATCAACGCTGCCGCGGGGATCATTATCAATACTGGCGAGGATAACTATCTGACCACTTCTGATGCCTTTGAAGAAGCCTATACCGTGTTGGCCTCTCAATTTATTAATGAGCAATTTGCCCTGAAGGCTGGCTTGCCCGAAGAGCAAATAGGTCTTGGTCATGCCTTTGAGATGAATCCCGAGCTAAAAAATGCCTTCCTATATGAATTAGCCCAGGCGCAGCTTGCCAGGCAAATTTTCCCCAATTCCCCGCTTAAATACATGCCGCCTACCAAGTTCAAAACTGGCAACATTTTCAAAGCGTACGTTCAGGATGCACTCTTTAATATCGTGACGGTCATCAGTGATCAACGTATTCACCTGCTTGGAATGCTGACCGAAGCCATCCACACGCCATTTTTGTCAGACCGCGCGCTTGCAATTGAAAACGCTCGCTACATTGCCACCAGTTTTGCAGACTTTGGAGAGGACATTGAGTTCCGCCATGACGGAATTATGGAACAACGTGCTGCATATGTGCTCGATCTAACGCTTGATCTCCTCCAGAATATTCGCAGGGACGGTCTTTTTCGAACAATTGAAGACGGACGTTTTGCCGGCATCAAGCGTCCATTTGAAGGCGGCAAAGGACTGTCTGGCGTGATAGCTAAAGAGGATTACTATATGAATCCTTTCATTCCTCTGCTGATGGAAGAATCAAGGCTTGGGTCGGAGCGATTTCACCACACCAAATCAGGGTTTGAGGAGGGATAAAATGAGTAGTGGTCATTATTCAACGCAGAAAACTGATTTCGACAAGACACTTGACCTTACCCGGTTAAAACCTTACGGGGACACAATGAATGACGGCAAGGTACAGCTTTCTTTCACCCTGCCCGTGCCCGATAGTGAAATTGCCGTGGAAGCTGCCCGGCAATTAGCGATGAAAATGGGCTTGGTCGAACCTACGGTGACTTATCATGCCCCATTGGATAAGTCATTTAGTTTCTTTGTGGTGTATGGAAGTCTCAGCCATACAATAGACTATACGCAAATCCATGTAGATTTCGTAGATGTCAACCTAATGACTATGGAAGAAACGGACCAGTTCATCCAGCAGAATTTTGGTCGAAAGATCAGGGTGATTGGAGCAAGCACCGGCACCGATGCTCACACGGTTGGAATTGATGCGATCATGAACATGAAAGGCTATGCGG
>WOZA01000138.1 GCA_011620505.1 Anaerolineaceae bacterium | reverse complement strand
CCGCTTGCCCAGGTGTGGGTGGTTGTGCCAAACCCGCAAAAAGCAGCGTACTTCAAATTCCGCCTGGCTGAGGCTGGCGGGGGAATAGGCGTCAGAGTAGGGGCATTCCGCAACTTCTACCAGGGGATCCTGGAGGAACAGGGCTCATTTGCGCCGGTCATTACCCCCGCGCTTTCGCACCGCCTGATCCAGGAAACCGTGCGCGAAACCTATGCCGCCGGCGAACTGACGCATTACGCGGCAATCAAAGATAAGCCTGGCTTCCTTTCTGTCCTGAGGGATGCCTTCGCCGAGCTGCGCAGCGCGATGGTGAGACCCTCAGACTTCCTGGAGTACACGCGCGAAGACTCTGCTGCCCGTCGCGAGTTGGCAATACTTTACGATCGCTTCCTTGCGCGCCTGGAGACGCTCGGTTGGGTGGACGCGGAAGGGCAAGCCTGGTCGGCGATCCAAGCTCTCGAAAACAATCCAGACCTGACCTCACGCCTAAGACTGGTGATCGCGGATGGATTCACCTCCTTCACTGCAGCCCAAAGGCAATTTCTTAAGCTGCTTGGCCAGCAGGCTGGCGAACTATTGATTACCCTCACAGGGGAAGTGGGCTCAACGCGCCAGGTGGACGGACGATCTTTCGATGTGCTCAGAGACCTACAAAAGGACCTATCTTCAGAGATCCAAGAACTCAAAGCGTCACGACGCTTGCCCGAAGAGATCCTCCACATGCAACAGCACGTCCTGGATCCAGGTGAGGTCAAGAAACTGGACGCGCTAAAACCAATCCTGCTTGAAGCCCGCTCCCAATCCGACGAGGCGCGGGAAGCCCTGCGCTGGATCAAGCAGCTGCACGTCCGCAAGCACGTTCCACTGGGCGCCTGCGCGATCTATACCGCCAACCTGGAGACCTATCAACCGATGCTGCGCTCTGCCGCGGAAGAATTTGGAATCAAGGTGCACTTCTCACAAGCTGATCCC
The DNA here is from genome assembly GCA_011620505.1 of Anaerolineaceae bacterium. Lineage (GTDB taxonomy): Bacteria > Chloroflexota > Anaerolineae > Anaerolineales > Anaerolineaceae > Mesolinea. The sequence goes on along the minus strand of WOZA01000138.1, from coordinate 7,096 downwards.
CTCAATGAATCCCCGGCGGTGCTCGCGCTGCTTTCGCTCCTGCGACTGCCACTGGAGGACTATCCCACGCGCAGACTGCTCAACACACTGCGTTCGCCTTATTTTGATTTTGGGCTGGAGCCCAAGAACCTGGAAGACCTGGAGAATGCCAGCCAGCAGGCGATCATTGTCAGCGGCAAGGAACAGTGGGATGAAGCCTGGCCGATGCTGCAGAGATCACAGAAGAACGCAGAAGAACATCCTGACGAAGAACGTCGGCGTAAGAAACGCCTGGCCGGGATCGACTTGCCTGCTTTGCAGTCACGATTAGAAAATTTTTGGCTGTTGTTCTCTCAAATTGGGACCAGCCGCTCGCAAACCGAGTGGGTGGGATGGCTTGAGGACACGCTTAATGGATTGGGTTTTTACGAGAGGATTAGCAGCGAACGCGACCGCGTAGCCTGCGATTCACTTGGAGAGGCACTGAGAGCCTTGATCCTGAGCGAAAGCGTGGTTGGGACGGAAGTGGTTGATTATGCCCAGTTTGTTGCTGACCTGCAGGGAACTTTGGCGGGCACACAGGTGCCGGAGCCCTGGGAAGCCCGCCGGAACGCCGTGTTTGTGGGCAAGATGGTGGAAGCACGCGGCACTCGCTATGAAGCTGTGGTGTTGATGGGGATGGCGGAAGGGCTGTTCCCGATCGTCGAAAATCCCGATCCCTTCCTGGACGAAAAATTGCGCATAGATTTGAGATTGGAGCCGCGACTGGGTCGCCACCAAGCCAGCACTTTCTACCAGGCCTTCACTCGCGCCAACACGCGCCTGCTGTTGACGCGCCCTTACCTCACCGAGGAAGGGGAGAATTGGCAACCTTCCGTTTACTGGGAGTCAACCAGAAAACTCTTTACTGATAATGTTGTCATCAAGATAAATCCCTCCAAACCACGACCTCAATCGGAAGCGGCTTCAACCCAGGAACTGCTCTTCTGGGCAGTCCAGCAGCAAGCCATGCAATATTCCCAGGACGCGGAACTAACCAACCGCTGGCTGGGACTAAAAAAAGCGCACCAGGTCCTCGACCAACGCCGTGCCAAACTTGCACAAGGGAATTATGAAGGCAACCTGTCGGCGGTTTGCGATCAACTTACTTCAAAATATTCTTTAAATCATGTTTGGAGCGCTTCCCGCCTGGAAACCTACAAAGCCTGTCCATTTAGGTTCTTTGTGGATGCCACACTGAAGCTTGAACCCAAGGAACTCCCAGAATTGGGTCTGGATGTAACACAGCGGGGCAGCGTATACCACCGGGTGCTGGAACTGGTCTATGCCCGCGCAGGTCAGGAAGAGATTTCCCCTCTTGATATCCTTGATGAAGTGGCGGCGGAGGTCTTTGCCACCTCACCTTATAAATTCGACTTTCGCCCTTCGGCACTCTGGGAAGTGGAAAAAACCGAACTGCTTGAGAAGCTGCGCAAAACTCTGGTCGCACTGGAAGAGGCACGTGGCGAGTGGAACCCATTCGGCTTTGAACAGAAGTTCGGTATCAACGGCGCGCCTCCCCTTAGACTTGACATCGATGGAGACCTTGTTCAGATCCACGGGGTGATCGACCGCCTTGACCGGAATTACGGAGGCGCACTTCGCGTCATCGACTACAAGTCAGGCAGTATGCACCTGGAAAAAAGTGACCTGCTGAACGGCACACGTCTGCAGCTGCCCATTTATGCCCTGGCAGCGCAGGACGCATTAATGCTCGGTGAGGTTGAAGAAGGCTTTTACTGGAAGATTGGTGATGCCAAAGCGAGTTCTTTCAAACTTTCGAAATATAAATCCGAGTGGGATAAAGGTCCCTCTGCAGCCTATCAGGTGGCACGCGAGCACATCAAGGACGTGCTGGAGGGCACCAGAGCGGGCAATTTTGCGCCAAAAACTCCCGATGGCGGTTGCCCGGACTACTGCCCGGCAATTTCCTGGTGTTGGCGTTACAAAGCGGGGTTTTAACCATGACTAACCACATAAATGAACAGGTTTTGAAACTATTTACACTGAACGAAAAACAGCAAATTGCTGCGACTGAACGGGGCAGGGACGTGGTGGTCACGGCGGGGGCAGGCAGCGGAAAAACCTCCACGCTGGTGGCGCGTTATGCTTGCCTTTTGGCAGAGGGAACGAAACCACGCAGCATTGCCGCGATTACTTTTTCCATCAAGGCAGCCCAGGAGATGCGCTCGCGTGTACGATCAAAGTTGATGGAATTGGAAGAGAAGGCGGCTGACCAGGCAGAGCGACTCTATTGGTCCAAGCTCACTTCGCAGATTGATTCGGCACGAATTGGCACAATTCACAGCCTTTGCGCTGAGATCATTCGCAATCACCCTGCCGAGGCAGGCGTGGATCCACGTTTTGATGTGATAGACGACGGGCTTTCCAAAGCGATCAAAGCCAAGGTCGTGGAAGAGGAAATGGCCAGGCTGGTGGAAGAAGAATGCTTCCTGCCTTTGTTGTATAACATCCCGGTCAGCGATCTTTCCAAACTGCTCGGGCAAATGTTGGAGCGGCGGCTGGAGACCCAGGAAATCTTTGATTTAGAGATCGACAACAATTCCCGCTTGCTGGACGAATTGAGAGAACGGATGAATTCGCCTTTCATCACTAATCCGATCAGCGAGTTGAGGAGCATTGACTCGCGGGATATCCTTGAAGACGCGGGTGCAGGCCTCGCGGAAATGGTACAAAACTTATTGGGCTGTTGGTCTTCGGCTGAAAAAGCGCTCGCAGAGAACGATCCCATTGCTTGCGCCATACACCTATTTAATGCCAGGCGCAATTACATGCGGATGAACATCGGCAGCAAGACTAGTTACACAAAGCCTATCATCGCGGAACTCAGGCATTTCTTTGCAGAAATTATCGACCCCCTGACCGGAGGAGAGAACTCCACAGATGTGCCGCCTACCAGGGAGGCAGAAGAAAAGTTCGCTGAAATTCTACCCCTATTGCGTGTAGCATTCGTTCGCGTTCAGCAAGCATATGTCGACCAATTAACCCTCAGGCAGGCTTTGGACTTTGACGACCTGGAATTTCATGCCCAGCAATTGTTAGCCGTCCCCGAAGTCCGTCAGCGATGGCGCGAAGAGCTGGATGTGGTGATGGTGGACGAGTACCAGGATACCAATCCGCGCCAGCGCGACATTGTCAACGCAATGGCAGGGGATCGCGGCTGCCTCTTTATGGTTGGGGACATGCGCCAATCCATTTATCGCTTCCGCCGTGCGGATGTCACTGTTTTTAGAGAAGAGCAGAAGCGTATCGATGAAGAAAATGGATTGGTTATCGACCTGGATCGCACATACCGGGCGCATGAAGAGCTTTTGAATGCCACCGGAGATATTCTTGCTCACATCATTGGTACCGAAGAAGATCCAGTGAAGAAGTATTATGTTCCTTACACACCGCTCGTGGCCGATCTCAAGCAACCAAAACATCCAGTTCATTCTCCCCATGTCGAGTTTGTTTTAGGGGCAGGGGAAGACACCGCCGCGGGTCGACTGCAAGCCGCCCGCGCGTTGGCAGTCCGTCTGCAACAGCTAAAGGATGAGGGGCAAATAAACAAATGGGATGAAGTTGTGCTGCTTTTTCGGGCTACGACAGCGTATCCATTTTATGAACAGGCTTTGGAAGAAGCAGGGATAGCTTTTGTCACGGTTGCAGGCAAAGGCTTCTATGATCGCCCTGAGATCCGCGATCTGCTGAACATCCTGAGGGCAATCGCTGATCCCTTGGATAACCTCTCCTTTGCAGGATTATTGCGTTCTCCGGCTTTTGGTTTGAGCGATGCGGCTCTCTTCTTGCTGCATCAATCCAACCTTTCGTATTTTGAAGCTTTGCAAGGAGACTTAAGCACGTTGAGCGCGCAAGATCAGGCCAGTGCCAGGCATGCTTTGATTATCCTTAACAAAATGATACCCCTGGTCGACAGGATGCCTGTGGCTGAACTCTTGAAGCGGGTTGTGGATGAGCTGGACTACCGCGCGATCCTGGCGACTGCTGATGTCAGGTTGGAGCAGGGACAGTCCATCAAGGCTGCCGGCCGCCTTTGGCGCAACCTCGACAAACTAATCGCTGATACGCAACTTAGCAAGGCGACCACGGTCAGGGAGTTTTTGGACATGCTCGAAACGCTAAATGACGCTGGCGCGCGGGAAGGCGAAGCATCGGCGGAAGCTGAAGGCTCTGTACGCTTGATGACAATCCACAGGTCCAAAGGGCTGGAATTTCCGGTTGTAGTCCTGGCAGACGCTGGACGGCAGGAGAGGGCTGGCAGGAACAGCTTTTTCCTCTCGGATGATCTGGGTGTCAAGTTTAAGACAGAACCCCCCTCCATGCTCTACAACCTCGCAAAATTCCAGGATGAAGACCAGGATCAATGCGAAGCTTTGCGCATTCTCTACGTAGCCCTGACGCGCGCGGAGTCCAAGCTCATTATCAGTGGACACGCTAAGTTGGAGGAAGGCGCGATAAAGCTGACCGGGTGGGCTAAGGATGTGGATGACGCTCTCGGTCTGCCATCCGTAGATTTTTCAGAGAAACACGGGCAACCTTTCGTGGTCCAAACCCAGTCAAATTACCCCGTTAGAGTTTGGTGTTTAATGGGGGAGGTCCTGCTTTCAGCAGTTCAGGAAGAAGCATCGATTGAAGATTCAGCCTCCATGAGCAATCTTGCGCCGCTCTACCAACCGGTTGAGGGCTTTGGGCAAGCGGAACTACCGGATGATCCTGAGAAGGATTTGGAGCTCCAATCCTGGCGCGCCACCCGGGCAGACAGGCGGGTTTCAGGGAAAGTACTTGGTTCTATCGTCCACAAAGCCCTGCAGCGTTGGCTCTTCCCGGAGGATCCGGCTTTGGACCCCTTATTGGAGTCAGAAGCCTGGCAGGCAGGGCTGGCGACGGAAGCAACAAGACGGGAGGTCATCGCACGCGCCACCGAGTTGTTAGCCCGTTTCCGCAAGCATTCGTTGTGGACCGAAGTGGATGTTGCCCTTGAGAGGTATTCCGAATTGCCTTATTCGTACTTAGTCAATGAAAAGGTTGAGAACAGGGTCATTGACCTGCTATACCGGAATGCGGGTGGCTGGCATATCATTGACTTCAAGACCGATCCGATCCAATCATTCGCGCAAAAGGAGCATCTGGTTCAGGCGTACGCTCCCCAGGTGCGGCGTTACAAAGCCATCGTTGAATCCAAGCTGGGCATAACCGCGGGCGGGAAACTGTGCTTCCTGGACGATCGGGGCGAAGTCAGTTTGGTTGAGGTGTGAGATGCGGATGAATTTAGGGCTAAGGAGGGGATTGACTTACTCCTATCAATGTCAAATAATTCATTCTACCCCGAAGAAGATGACACGAGAGGATGAATATTGGGCTCCGACCAGAACAACAACTCAGGCTGCCTTTTTCCTCTCGGGGACGACTTCCTGCCGATTCTCATATTCTTGTTCCACCTCAATCAACCAAAACGAGACGCATCTAATTTCGACGTGGAAAATGAAACTAATGAGTCAGTTGATAACCCTTGTAATTAACTACTAATGCGCATAGTATTATGATTCTATTTTCTGAATAAAGCACGAACAGAGGGCGGACATAAATTGTTGTCATAGAAATGTACCTTTTTGGATAGAATTATCTTATTCAAAGAGTAACGCTGGGCGGCAAAACGGAGTGTACGTTGCGGAATGGTTTCGATCCATTTTATTACTCAGCCGATGGATGCGTGGAGCATGGCGAAAGCCTGAAAGAAGCAGCTGTACGTGAAGTTTGGGAGGAAACAAGCTGGAAGTTTGAAATAGAGCGCCTGGCGTTCGTTCATGAAAACTTTTTTCGCGGAAAAGCTGGAATCATAGATGGGCTGAGCTGGTACGAATTGGCGTTTTACTATCTGATGCAGTGGGTTCCCAATTGCGTGATTGCTTCCAACAGCAAAACCATGGGAGGCTTACCTGAACGCTTGGATTGCCTGGAGATCTCGCAATTGAACAATCAGGAGATGCAGGTAGATCCAACATTTTTGCGTCCGAATTATTGAATCTTCCTTTGCATGTAAAACATATTGTGACTCATGAATCTGACTCTTGATTTATCAGCAGACGTTATGGACTGGAAGAACTAACCTACCTCGTTGACAATGCTTGTGATAATGATACTTATCATAACCATAAAGTAATTTTTTACTATTCAGCCTCTCACCCACCAATTTAGCTTTCAAAAAAATCTAATTGTCAGGTTTTTGATTGCTGGAACGTCTCAGTGCTTCCCACGCGCCGATCCAGGGTTCGCCGATACGATTTTTCTCAGCAATCTTTATATGACTGAAACGCTGACCCACTGAAATAACTTCTGTTGCAATCTCTGCCCAGTTCTGCGCCAAGACCGCGGCTTTCAGACGCCTATGGCTGCCTTCAATCCAGGCCCATTCCTGGCGGAACTGGTCAGCTTTCACCCAGTAATCGCGCTTTTCCCAGGCTGCTGTAGCTGCGTCGATGGTCTCATTGATTTTTTCCAACGCCAGGACGATGTATGCCGCCATATCCAGGCTTTTCTCATTTGGGCTACCCTGCCGCATCAGTGTTCTGATTGCCAAAACGATCGAGCGCGCTAATCGGTTGCGAAGCGTTGTACCGCTTTCTGTTGTTTTTATTGCCATAAGTCACCTTTGAATAAAAATCAGACGCAATTATACTCAACTCCCCCACCCCATACGGATTATGCTCATAACAAGAATGTAAATACTATGTATAATGTAGATTTAATTTATACGAACTTTTTTATGTGAAAATTGGTGTTTTTCCTCTTCCGGAAAACCCAATATGACGCTATAATCTAAGCATCAGGAATGTCTGATATCAATTGAATACTTATCATTAGAGGCGCGGCGGATTGTGTAGTAACTTCGCATTCATCCCGGGACTGGGAGAAGAAACGAATTATCCGTCGCCGAAGGGTAAAAGGAGAGTCCTCTCCTCCGCCTTGGTGAGCCTAACGAAGTTCGGCCACTGTCATGCAATTGCATGGAGCGCTATGTGTCTTTTTCAACACATAGCGTTTTTAATTATTAGGA
>WOZA01000069.1:6785-8103 GCA_011620505.1 Anaerolineaceae bacterium | reverse complement strand
CCCAAATATTTGTCAAATGGGTTAAAATAGAAGCATGGTTTGACATGCGCGAAATCACACCGTCTTTCTTTCCCGATCTCGAAAAGCACGTTGAAGGTCAGGTGCTCAGAAAGACTGCGCCTTTTCCCGTCCATAGTTATCACGAACTCGTCCGCAAAGTAGCCCAACTCTCCTTCCTGAACAAGGATTACCTGCTCTTTTTCCGCGGGCAGGACCAGGACTACCAGAACAAAGCTGGCTCCAGCACTTTTTACCCCAACATCTACCGCAAAGAATTTCTGACCTCGCAAGAAATTCGCGCGCGTTTTGAACTGCTGGAAGTGGCTACCTACAAGCTGCTCGAAGCCTTCGATCGCGAAAAGTTGGATGGACGGGCTGATATCAGGCGCAAGCAATACATCGCCTGGAGCATCCTGCAGCACTACGGGGTCTGCGATACTCCTCTGCTCGACCTGACGCAATCCCTGCGGGTTGCCGCCACCTTTGCTCAGCTCGGCAACCAGGCTGAACGCGGCATGGTCTACGTGTTTGGCTTGCCCTATACCACCAACCGCATCACTTACAACAGCGAGCATGATCTGGTGATCGTGCGGCTGCTTTCCATTTGCCCGCCCGAAGCGCTGCGCCCCTATTTTCAGGAAGGCTACCTGTGCGGCACGCTCGATATCACGGATACCTACGTCAATAAATCCGAGCTGGACTTTAAGAACCGCCTGGTCGCCAAATTCTCCATTCCGACCACGGCATCTTTCTGGGGCAGCGGCTTCTCGCGCATCCCCAGGAACCTGCTTTTCCCTGAAAATGACCGGATTGAGGCGATGTGCATCCGCATTCGCGAAGAAATCATCAGTGACATGAAATCCGTCTTTTTTAGTTGATCCTGGTGTGGAATTTTTTCTTTACCCCCTAAGGAAAACCAATGACAGAAATAGCGCCTGACAACCACAAGAAATATCGACAGTTCATTTGGACTTCCGCGATGAACTTTGTCTTTTTGATCGTCCTGGCCTTGTATGTTCGCTCACTGACGCAAACGGGTGTCTCTCTCCAGGCCGCCAATGGAAACAATGGCATTGCCACCCTGCCGCAAATGATGTACGTGATTGCTCCGCCAGCTTTTGGCTTGATCGGACTGCTGCTTGCCATCGTCTGGAAGCCATTGAGCCGAGGGGTTATCGTTTTGCTGGCAATGCATTACATATTAACCTTGTCAGTCATACTGTTGGTTGGCTATGCGGACGTCACGCTCCTGGTCACGCGTTTTAGCCTCGGGTCGCCTGATACTCTGATCCGGTTTGCTCTGCTTGCAATCCTGATC
>WOZA01000069.1:1947-6685 GCA_011620505.1 Anaerolineaceae bacterium | reverse complement strand
GTCATTATTCGCGATCACAAATTGCTCGTGCTCATTAAACGCGATCAGGATGGACCCTACGCTGTGCTGCCTGGCGGAGGGCAACGGTGGGGAGAAACCTTGCCCGATGCGCTTATGCGGGAATGCCAGGAGGAAATCGGAACGCTTGTGAAGGTGCGCAAGTTGCTTTTCATCCGGGAGTACCGTTCCAATCAACACGAATTCGCGGCTGTCAGTCCGGATATTCACCAGGTGGAGTTCTATTTCAAGTGCAAAGTCAGTAAAGATTACGAACCCTCCCAGGGTATTCACCCTGACAACGGACAGGAAGAAGTCCGCTGGGTGGCACTGGACAAACTCGATTCGGTTCCGCTTTACCCCCGTACCATCTGCTCAATTCTGGTGGATCTCAAACACAGCTTCTACCCCTTTTACCTGGGCGATTGCAACTGACCATCTCCGCAAATATCATCCCTCTCGCTCAAAGGTATAATTACATAAATCACATCTGTCGATGCCCTGGAGGCATACCATGCGCCAAACTTTCCTGACCAATGACCAGCTGCTTTTCCTGCAAAACGAAAAGCAAAGCCTGAACGAGATTCTGGATTCTTTGAAGACCTTCAACCTCAGTGATGACTCTCTGCAGAATCTGCGCAAGGCGATCGATCAGCTCGACGAACTCTTTTTGATTGTGGTCGTTGGCGAATTCAATGCCGGCAAAAGTGCCCTGATCAACGCCATACTGGGCGAAAAGGTGCTGACCGAAGGCGTCACCCCCACCACAGCCCGCGTCACCCTGGTTCGTTTTGGTGAAATGGTCAGCGAGCAGATCGTGGACGATGGGTTTGCCATCGTCACCCATCCCCTGGCGCTGCTAAAAGAGCTGAACATCGTTGACTCCCCCGGTACCAACGCCATCAACCGCCAGCACGAACGTCTCACCAACGAATATGTGCCGCGTTCCGACCTGGTGTTGTTCGTCACTTCTGCCGATCGCCCTCTAACTGAAAGCGAGCGCATCTTCCTCGAGAAGATCCTCGCCTGGGGTAAGAAAATCGTCATCGTGATCAACAAAAGCGACATTCTTGAAGACGCGCAATCCAGCCAGGAAGTGGAAAACTTCGTGCGCGAGAATGCAACCCATATTCTCGGAGCTGAGCCTGAAATCTTCAGTGTTTCAGCACGCCAGGCACAAAAAGCTGTGCTTGCGGATTCTGAAATTGAACAGGAATCCCTGCGCGCAGCCAGCGGCATCATTGCCCTCGAACGCTACATCACCGAAACACTGGATGACACCTCACGGCTGGAGCTTAAACTGCGCAACCCACTGGGAGTTGGCACATATCTACTGGCGGAAGCAAAAAACCACAACGACTCTCAGACCCGTGAGATCAGCGAGGATCTCGCGCTTTCAGCTTCTCTGGAAGGAATGTTGGCAAACTATCGGAATGAGCTGGCGGCTGAACTCCCGCCCCGACTGGCTGAAGTGGAAAATGTCCTCAACGGCTTTGAAAACCGCGGGCAGGATTACCTTGACAACACCATGAAACTGACCCGAATTTTTGACCTTGCCAAACCAGACAAGATCAAAGCCGAGTTCCAGGCGGAAGTCCAGGCAGATGTGGCGGAAGAGATCGACGGAAAAGTCCGCAGCCTGATCGACTGGCTGGTGGATAAGGACCTCAACGTCTGGTACCAGGTGGCAGGCGCGCTGGAACGCCGGCAGGCACAATCCCAACGGACGATGCCAACCAGCGCCAGCCCCCAAACGGAACGCCGCCGCCAGTTGATCGATAGCGTCAGCACGACCATCAAAGCCATTGTCAACCAATATGACCGTAAGCGTGAAGCCGAGCAGCTTGGCGCGTTTGTGCAGGAGTCGGTTACGCAAACCGCACTTTTTGGTGCTGGGGCAGTGGGCATTGGCGCGCTGGTTGCAACCGTGCTCACCACCAGAGCCCTGGATGTCACCGGCATCGTCACCGCCGGCGCCCTGGCAGTGCTGGGGCTGTTCGTGATCCCCTACAAGCGCAAGCAAGCCAAGGAAGCCTTCAGGGATAAGATGGCCGAACTGCGTGAAAACCTGATGAAGACCTTGAGCTCCACTTTCAAACGTGAAAGTGAAAGCGCCATCCAGCGGCTGGAAAGCAACATCACCCCCTACACCAGCTACATCCAAAGCGAAAAAAATCGGCTGCAAGCAGACAAAGAGACGCTGGAAAAGCTGCAAGGGCAGTTGGATGCGCTGAGTCTATCCATCCCTAAACTGCTGGTTAAAGACAGGCATTAAAGAAAAGAAGCATAAGACCTGTGTGGGTCTATTGCTTCTTCTTTCAAATAAAGGTCAGGCTGGATTACCCTTCGTGATCCACCAGTGTTCCAACCTTTTCGCCGCAAATAGCGCGCATCAGATCACCGGGTTTCCAGAGATCCAGCACCAGGATAGGCAGGTTGTTATCCATGCAGAGAGTAACGGCGGTTGAATCCATCACGTTAATCCGCCGCGCGAGGATCTCGAGGTAGCTGAGTTTTTCGATCCGCACAGCATCCGGGTTGGTTTTCGGATCCTTGTCGTAAATTCCATCCACTTTGGTGGCTTTTATCACAACATCCGCTCCGATTTCTGTGGCTCGCAGAGCAGCAGCGGTGTCGGTGGAAAAGTACGGATTTCCGGTGCCGCCGCCGAAGATAACCACACGCCCTTTTTCCAGGTGGCGGATGGCACGCCGGCGGATGTAGGGCTCAGCGACAGTCCGCATCTCAATGGAAGACATGACGCGTGTAATAACCCCGATTTTCTCGAGGGCGTCCATCAGAGCCAAAGCGTTCATGACGGTTGCCAGCATTCCCATGTAATCGGCAGTCGCGCGATCCATACCGGTGTTTTCGCCGGTCGCGCCTCGCCAGAGGTTACCAGCACCGATCACAATCGCCACTTCCACCCCGGTTTCATGCACTGACTTAACCAGTTCTGCGATCGTGCGTGCCTGGCCGGGGTCTATCCCCTGCCCGTTTGGAGCCGCCAGCGATTCTCCAGAGAGTTTGAGCAGGATACGGTGATATTTCGCAGTGTTTTGAATTTCAGTCATGCTATCTCCTTTGTGTGGTCCTGGCAAAATAAGAGCCAACCCCTCGGTTGGCTCTTTTGTTTCTTACGCAGCTTCTTCTTCATCAGCAGGCTTTTGGGTGGTTTCGCCCAAAGCCCAGCGAATAAAGCGGCGGACCACGATGCGTTCGCCAAGAGCGGCGACACGGTCGTTGATCAGATCGGTGACAGTGCGGCTTTCATCGCGGATGTATTTCTGGTTCAGCAGTACTGTCTCATCTTTAAACTTCTTCATGAAACCATCCACGATCTTGGGAATAATCGCTTCGGGCTTGCCCTCGGCGCGCACGCGCTCGGTGATCAGGGCGGTTTCTTCCGCTATCACCTCTTCGGGGATGTCAGCTTCAGAAATGTACTTAGGGGAAGCGGCAGCAATTTGCAGCGCGATCTCGTGAGCAAGGTCTTTGAAGGCATCCGATTTGGCAACAAAGTCAGTTTCCGAGTTGATCTCAACCACAACCACCAACCGACCTTCACTGTGGATGTAGACTTCCAGGCGACCTTCAGAGGCTTCGCGATTGGCGCGTTTTTCGGCTTTCTTCAAACCTTTTTCGCGCAGTTCTTCCAGAGCTTTGTCAAAATCTCCGTTGGCATTTTGCAGCGCACTGCGGCAGTCCATGATGCCGCAGCCGGTTTTTTCACGCAGTTCTTTAATCATGTCAATGGTAATTTCCATAGTATTTCCTCTCTTGTCAATAGCTTCAAAAAGCTACTATTCCTGTTCCTCTTGTGCGTCCACTTCGGTCTCAGGTTCGTGCTCATAAACGATCTTGGCACGGGTTGCGTCGCCAAGCAGCATTTCGTCGTCGAGCTCTTCTTCCTCATCGATGCGGCGAGAGATAGTGGAGCGGGTTTCAACCACGACTTCTTCTTCCTCATCCTTGCGCATCATCTTGCCTTCAATCACCGCGTCGGCCATGCGACCAACCAGCAGTTTGATGGCGCGGATGGCATCATCATTGGAGGGGATCACGTAGTCAATATCGCGGGGATCACAGTTGGTGTCGACCAAGGCGATCACGGGGATGCCTTTCAAATTAGCTTCGCGCACCGCGGTGTCTTCACGTTCGATATCGATAACGAAGAGCAAGTCGGGCAGGGATTTCATATTTCGAATACCGCTCAGGCGGGTCTGCAGACGGGTGATCTCGCGTTGGATCAGTAAGCCTTCTTTTTTGGTGAGCTGATTGATCTCGCCAGTTTCGAACATTTTTTCAAGGCGGGCCAGTTCAACAATTCGCTGCTGAATGGTGACCCAGTTGGTCAGAGTGCCGCCCAGCCAGCGCTGATTGACGTAGGGCATGCCACAGCGTTCGGCTTCTTCCTGGATGGTTTCCTGAGCCTGGCGCTTGGTGCCGACGAAGAGAATGGTGCCGCCAGCGGCAACAGTGTCGCGAACCTTGTTAAAGGCGTCGTCGAGCAGTTTAATAGTCTGCTGCAGGTCAATGATGTGGATCCCATTGCGTTCGGTAAAGATATACTGACGCATATTAGGATTCCATTTATTGGTTCGATGTCCAAAGTGGACGCCGCTCTCGAGGAGCGCTTTCATAGAAACAGCGGGCATGATAACTCCTTTGCGTTATGCCTCCGCCCGGTTTAGCGACCGCTCCGAACCCATTTATTTGGGCACGCGGGAGGGTCTGATCC
>WOZA01000069.1:0-1847 GCA_011620505.1 Anaerolineaceae bacterium | reverse complement strand
ATTTCCACAGGCTCGCTAAACACCAGGGTCAGGTTGAGCGGATTGGCTTCGAAAGTGCGGATCAAGGTGGCGCGATCACCATCGAAAGCGTCCGCAATCTGCCCGATATCCAACATGGGGTATGTCACCTCAACCGTCTGCCCCCAAATTTTCACTTGCTCGATTTGGGGTAACCTTCTTTCAGCCAGCTCCGCGGCAAAGATCGCTTCAGCACCTTCTGAGTAATCCAGGGAGACAAAGTAAAAACCTGGGTCTCCATTGGGGTATGGCAGCACATCCAGGACTTCGTTATCCGCAAACTTCGGATTCTTTTTCAGGGCGGCATATTCTTCGGGTGGAAGAATGAAAACCTCTCCATCCTTGAATGGAATGTAGTAGTTTTCATGCTCTTCAAGTGTACCCATCGTGACCGGCAGCGGATCACCCAGGAAGTAGCGCATGATCACATCGGTATTGTTTGCCCAGGTGGGGCTAAGGGTCAGCTGCGCTTGCGGTTGGGCTTGCTTAAACTCAAGGATCTTTGCGCTGAGCTGCTGCCCGCCCCACTGCATGCCGTAGAGTGAGTAATCGCTGTACCAGGTGGGTCCGTTCACGATCGCGTCGCGGGTCATCCACCCCGCGGCTGCAGTCAGCGCCAATGCCAGGCCCAGTGAGGGCAGACGCTGAGCTTTCATTTTCGCGCTGAGCCAAACCAGGGTTTCGTTCACCCCAAGGGTTGTCAGTAGGGCCAACGGCACCACCATCACCAGCAGCCTCGTGATCGCCACATCCACCAAGGCGGCGCCGCTCGGAGCCACCAGCAGCGCAATCAGCAGCACGCGGTTGGCTGGCTCCCGCTTTTGGCGCAGGCCGCGCAGCAGACCCAGAAGCGTGAAGGGCAAAAACAGACAAGGCAGGTGCCCATAGCCTTTCATCAGGTGGCGAATCAGGTCCTGGTTGTTTGGGAAGTACCAGTAAAGAGGGTTAATGCCCTTGAGCCAGCGCCATAGGAACTGGGTGATCTTCTCAAACAGACTGATCCCACTGACCCAATACGAATGTACGATCCTCAAATGCTGCCCGAGAGCTTCAGCATGTGTGAGCCGGAAGACCAGGTAAGGGGCAGCCAGCAGTACCAGGGCGGCTAAACCCCTTTGCCAACTTTTGGGTTCAGCAAAGTGATAGCGCCAATCTGCCAGCAAAAAGACCACGCCGCTGAGAACCACCACCAGCTGCAAGGGACTGTAACTATAAAAAGCCAATGCGCCTGCAGCCAAGGCGGGTATCAGCCAGCGACGATCCTTCAGGCGGTAATTGGCATAAAGAAATAAAAACAGGCAGTAAAGCGACGCCCCAAGCACGGTTTCGAACGCGGTGCGCGAGTGAAGGAACCAGCTCGGGATCAAGCTGATCAGGTACGGCGTCAGCCACCAAAACCGCGCTTTGAGATGGTCGCGCAGGTAGAACCCACCTGCTAATGGAAAGAGAAGGCTGATGAGTGCCGACAGGCCGCGCGTTAGCCCGACAGAATTGGGCAGCCCGGTGATGAGAACCTGCAGCCAGACCGAGAGCGAGAGGTTGTATTGCCCGCCATTCTCAAAGTACACCGGGAAAAGGCTGCCGTCTAAATCCCTCAACCCCCGGCTTACCAGGTCCCTGGCGGTCATGGTCTGAATGGCTTCGTCTGAGAAAAAATAGATTGGGAATTTGTCCAGGGCAATGAAACGTGTCAGCAGGTAGAGCGCCAATCCGAGCACAAAAAGGATGGTCGCCAGGGACTTCTTACTCAGGGGCCGTTTATCAGAAAAAGTCTTTTCTTCCTCGAACATGCTTTGATTTTAATGGATATCTATTTTAGTAAGCAACGA
>WOZA01000118.1 GCA_011620505.1 Anaerolineaceae bacterium | reverse complement strand
CCGTGATGAGCCTCTATTCCTCTTCGCCCGACATTGGCGCGCTTTGCGAACTTGGCGTGCACTATCTTTATGACGGGGCAAAAAACCCCTTTGATGGTAGCCAGTTTAACAAATCCGCAATACAACAGGCTGAAGGCGTTCAGACCATCTACCAGGATGGCGGTGTTTCAATTTACAAACTGTGTCATTGATAGCAGGGTTTCGGAGTAAGGCGTGAATATTTGCATCGTGACCCAACAATATAAAAACGTGATCAGCGGGGTTGGGTTGCATGCCAATAACCTCACCAATGCTTTGCTGAATGCGGGTCATACGATTACGTTGTTGCTTCCCGAAGACCAGGCGCCGCATATCGTTTCGCCAAACCTCACTATCGTGACCGTGAAAAAGCCCAGGTTCAGTCAAAGCCAGGCGAGATGGCTATCACTGAGTTTTTCCTTCAATACTGCGCTCCAGAAATTGGAAGCACAAAATAAGTTTGACCTGATCCATTTTACTGATGCCCGTGAGTCCTTTTTTTGTTCGCCGCTCGCTCCAATGATCGGGCACGTGAACGACACCTATTCCGCGGAAGTAAAAACACCCTTTGAATACAAGAAGCATTATCCGGATTGGCTGTTACGCTGGCTGTATTACAGCGCTGTGCACGTTCTTGAATCCCGCAAACTCCACCGTTTGAAACTTATCGTGGCGAACAGCCAATATACCGCGGATACCATCACCAGGACCTACCCAAAAACTGAATCCAAAGTCCGGCGATGCTATAAAAGTGTTGAAATTGAGAGGTACAAACAAGTAAGGGAAAATCGGGAGATGGTCGATCCTGATCCAAACCACCCGGTGATCCTATTTGTGGGAAGTAATATGCATCGAAAAGGGGTGCCCGACCTGATCCACGCGGCGCCGGGTGTGCTTGAAAAGTACCCGCAGGTAAGGTTCATCATTGTCGGCAATGATAAGTCGGTTGACCGATTGAAAACGCTCTGCTCGGATCTCAAGGTTGACCAAAATTTCGAATTTGCGGGGTGGCAATCGCAGTCGGATTTGTTGGGATATTATCAGAGAGCAACAATGTTCGTAATGCCCTCTTTGACCGAGGCGCTTGGCGTGACTTTCTTGGAAGCCATGGCTGCTGGCGTGCCCGTTATCGGCACGGATGTGGGGGGTATCCCCGAGATCATACAACATGGTTTCAACGGACTGCTAGTACCCGTAGAATCACCACTTTCGATCACAGAAGCGATCAACAAGTTGTTGGCAGACGGAGCGTTGCGAAAACGCCTTGCGGAAAACGCCATCACCACGCTCGATAAGTTTGATGTGACCAGTATGATGGAATGTACCTTCAGGTTGTATTGCGAAATCGTTGAGAAGTAAAAGCCTACCCCTGAGAATTCAAAGCGTCCTTAATACTATCCTGGACAACAGATTTCAATAGTACGCCGGTTGCCGCCTTCCGGTAAGTTTCCAGTGCGCCTTCCGCAATTTGATTCCTCATGGCTCTATCGTGAAAAAGGGTGCTGATGGCAACAGCGAGGGCTCTGGGGTTGTTCATTTCACAGAAACAGGAATCTATCTCGTGAGTCAAAAGCTCGCGGTTGGCAGGATTGTCACCCACAATGATAGGTTTCCCCATGGCAATCATCTGGAAAACCTTACCCGGGATGACTCGACAAGCTTTGGAGCTCGCTCCAAAATGCCCACCAAGACAGATGAGGGAATTCTGGATTTCAAGGGGAAGTTGTTCTATTGCCACGGGCGCAGCCAGCTCGACATTCGTTAGTTGCTTTTCATGGATAAAGTTGCGGATTTTTGCGTATTCTATTCCTTCGCCAATGATCTTGAACTTGATTGATGGATCAGCCTGGAGCAGTTCCGCCGACTGAACCACCACGTCCACGCCGTGCAAGGGCAAGTAGGAGCAGTAGTAAAGTACCGTGCAACTATCCGGATTTTCGGGGAGGGGGTGGAACAACGCCTCATCACATCCGACGAAGACACGCTTCATTCTTGAAGATGGGATACCGAATGCCTCATGAAAGTATTCCGCCTGCGCAAGAGTATCTACGAAGATCAGCCTGGCTTGCTTGCCGCTCTGCTTGTCCAACCAGAATAAAAACTTGGAAAGCAGCGTTTTTTTGCCAGTCATTTGGCGGTCTTCCACCAGGGTGTCATATGCCGAAACGAACATGTCCAGGATAATGGGTTTTCTGACGAATGGGGCAATCATCTGGGTGAGCATTTGCCCGAAGAAACCGATGAAAACAAAATCGAAATCCCCTTTGATCAGCTTTGGAATCAGCTGCAGAAAACTGCGCAGGCTTTGGCAGAGAATGGACCGGATGCCACCTTTGTACACGTTTGACCTTTGCGAACCGATTACAGTCGTTTGACTGATGTCTTGAATCGCAGAAACCATCAGCTTGTTCCTGGGATAGTTCACTTCTCTGCCGGCAAGGAAAATCGATTTTAACATCTGCCCTTTCAGGTGCCCAATTTCAGCATGGTTTGGTGGTATCTTCGACTGAGATTATAATCTTGAAGATGGATAATGAAACCCCTCTTGTTGTGGTTGTGATCGCCAACTGGAATTTGCGCAAAGATTTGCTTGAATGCCTTGGTTCCTTATACGAGACGGATTACCCGCGCATGCACGTCATCGTTGTGGACAACAACTCAAGCGACGATTCTGTGGCATATGTTGAGCAACAATTTCCACAAACACAGCTGATAAAGAGGACTGAAAATGGCGGCTATGCCGTTGCCCTCAACGACGGGATACGAGCGGGAGCAGTTCTTGACCCGGAGTTTTACTTTATCCTCAACAACGACACCCTGGTTCCGGCTGATACCTTGGGAAAATTGGTTGAGGTCTTGCTTTCAGATGAGAAAATTGCCATCGCCGCGCCCAAAATCATTTATCACGATCATCCCGAGAGGATTTTCAGCTTGGGTGATCACATCTACCCTTGGCTGCCGCTGCCGGTACGAGTTGGCAGAAAAGCCTATGACCGACCGGCTTATTCGAAAACAATGGAGTTCGACTATCTTTTTGGTTGTGCTTTGCTGATCCGGACAGAGAGTCTCAAGCAAGTCGGGTTATTTGATACTTCATTCTTCATGTACTACGAAGACGCGGATATCTGCCGCCGCATGCGGGATAAAGGATGGAAAAACGTCCGGGTTGGCGCAGCTGTAATCCGCCACAAAGCTTCGTTAAGTTCAAAGTTGGTGCCGGAAAAAATGGTCTACCTGAAAGCACGCAACCGTTCCTGGTTTTATCGTCGTTATCGCCACGGACCTTGCCAGGCGTGCACGTTTTTAGCACTGTTTTTTGGTTCTTTGAAAACCGTCTTAACCTATATGTTTACAGGTAAGTCAGCTCAGATCCGTCCATATATTACAGGCGCGATTGATGGATTGAAGCAAGCCGTCCCACCTCTGGCTGACACGAATTGGAACTGAAGGCAAAAATGGAATTCTTCCAGGCTGAGTTCAACGTTGAAAAAGCAAGCATTGAGGAATTCAATCTTCTCGAATGTGAGTCACTTGTGCTTCCCGGAGCCAGGATTTGTTGGAAGTCTTCATCACCGCTTGTTAGCATACAAAAACAATCTGATTGGGCCGTCTTCTTGTGGGGATCAGCAAGGTACAAGACCGAAGAAATAGCAAACGGTGACATAGCCCATGAAATAGCTATGAGCTTAGCCCGGGGTGAAAGCTTGCGGACCCACTTAGTGAATCTTGAAGGTAGTTTTGGCGTGCTAGCCTGGAATGAAAGAGAAGGTCGGCTGCTTTTTGCCACGGATCCGATCGGGATGACAAAGCTTTATTACGGAGAAGGTCATGGCAAAATCATTATTTCATCACACGCGCATCTTGTTGCCAGAAGGCTTCGCAACCTGACCATTTCGGGCGAGGGGCTTTCTCTTTTGTTTTCTATGAAAGGCATTCCCGCACCCTACACGGTGTTTGAAAATGTTTCAGTGCTCAGACCGTCCGAACTGGTGAGCATCACCAGAGATGGCAGGAGGAGCGAGGAGTACTGGTCTATCCTCGATAGTGTAAAACCATTCCAGGGCTCGTTAGAAGACGGGCAAGGTGAATTGCAGACCCTTCTGAAAAAGAGTCTGCTAAGAATACCTGCTGACAGTCACAAGCCACTTGGTATTGCCCTGAGCAGTGGCGTGGATTCAGCCCTGATTGCGGCATTAATGGTGGACCTGGGCATCCCAACACAAGCTCTAACCGTTGGCTACCAACCTGTGACAAGATACGATGAAACGCAAGCCGCATCAGAAAACGCATATCACATCGGTATTCCGATCGAGGTGGTCAAAGTCTCTGACGAAGATATTGCGGGCATTGTTGATTTTACAGCCCAATGCCTTCCAGAACCGCTGGGAGACGCGACCGTCTTACCGCAACTGTTGATGACTTTGGCTGGCAGGGGAAAGGTCTCCTCAATCATCGATGGCACCGGAGCTGATAATATCTTTGGTGGAATGCAAAAATTCACAGCAGAGCGGTATGCCAGGCAATACCTCAGAATTCCCAGATTTCTGCGCGTCAATGTAATTAAACCCGTCCTAAACATTTTGCCATCCTCAAGAAAATCCGCCTTGACCGACCAGGTGCGAAAATTACAGAAATTCTGTTATGGAGTTGAATTACCTGGAAATGAACAGAAGGTCTACTGGTCAAGATTTATGTCCCGGGAAGCAGTGGAGAGGATGATCAACCCCGCTTTGTCACCGAATGGTCGCCTGGCTGATCAAATCCTACTTGGGATCAGGGGAGAGGTTCCACCGACCTTTGACGACTTTTTTACATCGACTTATGCGAGCATTAGGGGCACCATGCCCACGCATGCCACCCAGAAACTTGTTGCCCTGCAGTACGCATCTGGAATTTTTTATCACACACCTTTCATGACGCCCGAATTGATTGAATTTGCTTTGAGTCTTCCAGCACCATTCAAGGTTGCTGCTGGCGAGACCAAAGTCATTTTACGACGAGCTGCCTCGAAAATTCTATCAGCAGAATGCACGAACCGGAAGAAAGCTACTTTCTCACCACCAATCGGCCGTTGGCTGATGGGAGTGTTGAGAACTGAATTCATGGACCTGCTCAAAGGCAATGCATTCTTCAACACTGAAGCCGTTGAAAAAATGATTTCTGAACAAGACTCGGGCTGGAGAGACTGGCAGTGGGAGCTATGGCTGGTTTTCATCTTTCTTAAATGGTATTCGGAAGCATCACGATGAGCGTTTCGTTGACGACCTCCTGTAATTTTTGCGGTCATTCGCAAGCAGAAAAATTTCTGACACTAACAGATTTAAGATTGAACCTTCCAGGCTCGTGGGATTTGATGAAGTGTGAGAATTGCGGTTTATTGATTATCGACCCGCAGCCAGGCTGGGAGGAACTTTCCGCGCATTATCCCAAAGAGTATCATGCTTACCTGCGTAGGGGCTCAAAAATTTCTTCGTTTCTGCGTGAATTTGGTCTTCGAAATCGGGTAAAGTCGATTTTGCGCAAGGTGGCGATCCAAAAGGGCAGACTTCTGGATGTTGGTTGTGCAACGGGAGACTTTCTTCATGCATTCCAGGTAAATTCTCATTGGGATGTGATGGGGCTGGAGATCGTTCCTGACGCTGCGGCTGTAGCCAGGGAAAAGGGGTTAGTGATCATTGAAAAGGATCTGGAGGAAGCCAACCTGGCAGAAAGCGCTTTTGATGTGATTACACTTTGGGACGTGTTGGAGCACATGCCAAACCCTGCTAAAGTCCTTCAAATTTGTTATGACTTGCTTAAACCAGGAGGGATGCTCGTACTTAAGTGCCCCGATTCTGCGGGCAAGGAAGCTTCATTGTTCAAAGAAAGTTGGATAGGTTATGAAGCACCACAGCATCTTTTTGGCTTTCCTAAAATGGTCCTTATCAACAAGCTGAAGGAGGTCGGTTTTACACAGGTGAACACAGCTTATACGGGCAGTGATTATTCCGCCTTTTTTGTCAGCCTGGGCCATTGGCTGAACAAGCGCGGCAGGCCTAGACTAAGTAAGTATATAATAAAGATCACACATATTTCCATTGGACGGATTATTGCAGGAATAATAATCAGACCTATCCGATGGCTCGGGATTAGATCATCCTGCACTTATCATTGTCAGAAACCACGTTAACACGGAGCTTTTATGAAACCCTTAAGAAGATTTTCGATGTTGTTGATTTTTGTAATTCTTATTGCAGGCTGTTCACCCCAAGCGACACAGGTACCTCAAAGTACTACACCGACCACTTTACCTTCCCCTGAACTGACAGCATATCCAGTCCCAGGAATTTTTGTTGAGACCACCACCTACCCATTGGGGGCCGAACAGGAAACCCCTGTGCCGGCGTACATGGTCCCGGGCTTCATCACCATGACGCCTGATGCGAACTTAACTAGCATTATTGTGTCTGAAGTTCGCCATGAAGGTGACGTGGAAAGCATCTACATCACGAATATCAGCTCCACCACTCAGGACATCAGTAGCTACATGATCTACTCCCCGAAGTTGGACGTAAGGAAAATCCTCCCGAGCAATTTGATCCTGGAACCAGGGGAATCATTCATTCTATACAACGGAGCAGATTTGGAAAAATACCCAGTTGAGCAGCGATGGCTTGGCGAGCCTGTGCTCACAGAGATGTTGGATGAGGTCTGGTTAACAAACAGTGCAGCCAGGATTATGTATTACTTTATTTACTACCCAAGTATTACCCCATAGAGCGAAGGTAGTAACAAAGTGTTATTGCCCTGTGCCTCTTGATAGCCTAAAATATTGATAACTTAATTAGATAGGAGCTAGATATGAAAAAATCACTTTCCCTTTTGATGTTAGTTGTCTTCCTGCTCGGCGCTGTTGTCGTCTCGCCAAAGGCAGTCTACGCGGCTGCCATACCTGCTTATGAATCTGCTATCCAGGTTCAGAACCTCGACACGGTCGCCGTAGCCAATATCTCGATTGCATACTACAATCCTGATGGTAGCTTGGCAACCCTGCCAGCACCCTACACAAATCCAGTTGCCGATACCGTACAGCCCGGTTCCTCAAACACCTACCTCCCCATTCACCCGGATGTTGGTTTCAAGGGATCGGTTGTTGTCAGTTCGGACAAGCAAATCGCAATTATCAGCAACCTGACAATTGCCGCTACCAACCGCGCTCTCGGCACCTACACTGGTGTTGCATCTGGTGGAGCTTCACTCTTCTTCCCCCTGATCGACAAACGCAATAATGTATCTGTCTTCAGCATCCAGAATGCAAGCAGTGTTCTTGCTAATTACGTGATCGATTTCGTACCAGTGCCAGGTGGTGGTTATGCTGATATCGCCGACCTCCCCGGAACACTCCAACCAGGTGCTGCTGCCACCTATAACATGGCAGATTACAATGGTGCAAATCCCTGGTTAGGTTCAATCAAGGTCACTGCTTCAACTGGTGCATTAGCCGGTGTTGCTAGCAACGTCAACGCAACAGCTCCTGCATCTCCTACCAATGGTGTCTATAACGCCTTCTCCGCTGGCAGTTCTACTGCCATTCTGCCCTTGATTATGGAAAACAACAATGGCAACCGCACTGGTGCAAGCTGCCAGAACCTTGGACCCGGCACTGCCACCATCACAATGTCCTACACTCCCTCCGCCGGCTTCCCTGCTCGCACAGCTGATGTGTTCGTGGATGTTCCTGAGAATGGCATTGCAGTCAAAGTTATGGATTATCAAGGCGCAACCAAGTGGGTCGGCGGTTCTACTGTGACCGTTAGCGGCTCCGCTAACATCGCCTGTGTTGTGAACCAGACACGTCCTGCGAAGAAGAACTCCAACCTCTACGAGGGTTTTAATCCTACGGCTGCAACCGACACCGTGGTGATGCCCCTGATCATGAGCAAGAACGGTTCAACCACCAAAACCTTCACTGCTTTCAGTGTAGCTTCCGTAGATGGTACCAACATAGACGTGACCTGCGATTGGAAACCAAGCGAAGGATTTGCTGACATCGCCGACACCAACAAGAGCGGTGCCGCAGTTCTCGTCTTCAGCCAACAAGTTGGTTTCAGCGCTGGTGATACCCGCTGGATTG
>WOZA01000092.1 GCA_011620505.1 Anaerolineaceae bacterium | reverse complement strand
CATTTTGGAAGCCTATTGTTTTAAATGTAAAGAAAAACGAGAAATCACTCAGGCGCAACCTGGGTTTACCAGCCGTGGTGCAGCTATGACTACTGGCGTTTGCGCAGTTTGCGGTACCAAGCTTTTTCGCATGGGCGTTACCCCTGCGCATGAGGGGTTGGAGAAACCTACCGTTGTATCGAGCAAACCAGCAACAAAAAAAGCTGGAGGGAGCCGAAAACAGAAAACCTCTATCAAACAAGTGACTAGCAAGAGTTCCAACGGGAAAAAAGTACGATCTGGCAATGGGAAACCGCTGGTTATCGTGGAATCGCCGGCCAAGGCGCGCACCATCGGCAAATTCCTGGGGGATGGCTACCAGGTGCTCGCTTCAGTAGGTCACGTAAGGGATCTGCTTAAGTCGCAATTGAGCGTGGACGTTGAAAATGATTTCACGCCCAAGTATCGTGTTCCGAATGAGAAGAAGGAATTGGTCGCAGAAATTACTGCCACCGCGGATCGGAGCAAGAAAGTCTATCTTGCAACTGATCCTGACCGCGAAGGAGAATCGATCGCCTGGCACGTGATGGATTCAGCCCAGATAGCCCCGGAAAAGGTCGAGCGGGTTGTCTTTCATGAGATCACCAAGGAGGCAATTGCGGCTGCCTTTGCCAATACCCGCGAGATCGACATGGACCTGGTGAATGCCCAACAAGCCCGCCGGATCCTGGACCGCCTGGTGGGGTATGGCGTAAGCCCAATCCTATGGGCAAAGGTTAAGGGGCGCCTTTCTGCCGGTCGTGTGCAGTCAGTGGCATTGAGGTTGATTGTCGAACGCGAGCGCGAAATCCAAGCATTCGTGCCTGTTGAATACTGGAAGATTTCAGCTTTGTTTGAAGCTGACGACACCAAGAAGCAGTACAAGGCGAGGTTATTCAAGGTAAATAAGGCAGATCCGAATCTGACTGATGAAGCAACGACCATGGCGCTGTTAGAGAAGCTCAAGCGGGCGAACTACCAACTCGACAACATTGACCGCAGCACCAAAAGCATTCGTCCGGGAGCCCCTTTTATCACGAGCACATTACAGCAGGAAGCTTCCACACGCCTGGGTTTTCTGACCAAGAAGACCATGGCAGTCGCTCAGCAGTTATATGAAGGAATTAACCTTGGCGGCGGTGAAGAAACCGGTCTGATTACTTACATGCGTACCGACTCGGTGCATGTTTCTGCCCAATCAGTGACCGAAGCGCGTGAGTTTATAGCGAAAAAGTACGGAGGGAACTACGTGCCAGAGAAGCCGCCTGTATACCGCACGCGGGCTGCCTCTGCACAGGAAGCGCACGAGGCGATCCGACCTACATCTGTGAGGCGCACCCCTGAGAGCGTGAAAGAATACCTAAGCGGCGATCAATTCAGACTGTATAAACTGATCTGGCAGCGATTTATCGCCAGTCAGATGACCCCGGCGCTGATCGAAACGATCACGGCTGATATTGCTGGCACAATCGAGAAGGAAACCTATTTGTTCCGCGCGACTGGCAATAAAACAATTTTTCCGGGTTATCGGGCAGTCTATTCCGCCGTCAGAGGCGAGGATGAAAAAGAAGATGAGGATCAGACTGAGCTGCCTCTCGAATCGCTGGTGGTTGGTCAGAAGCAGCGTTTAGTCGAACTGAATCCAAGCCAGCATTTCACCGAACCGCCGCCACGTTTCACGGAAGCTTCGCTGATCCAGTTGCTGGAAGAAAACAAGATCGGTCGACCTTCCACGTATTCCCCGATCATCACCACCATACAAGCCCGTGGGTACGTGACACGCGAATCGAAACGCCTGGTTCCGACTGAAATCGGTTTCCTGGTAAACGATCTGGTAGTGGAGTACTTCCCTTCGATCGTGGATATCGGCTTTACATCCTCCATGGAAGATAAACTGGATGAAATCGCGCAGGGAGAAACGCCCTGGGTTGAGGTGATCCGGGACTTTTACACGCCGTTCAAAGAGAGCCTGGAACACGCTAAAGAAAATATGCCTAAAACGCAGGTGAAACCGGAGCTGATTGGGAGAGCGTGCCCGGAATGTGGTGGAGACCTGGTGTTGCGGACGGGACGATTTGGGCGGTTTATCAGTTGTTCGAACTTCCCGAAGTGCAAGTACACCGAACCGTGGCTTGAAAAGATTGGCGTGGTCTGCCCGGAGTGCCATCAGGGCGATGTCGTGGAGAAGCGGAGCAAGCGCGGAAGAGTGTTTTACGGCTGCTCACGTTACCCTGAATGCAACTATGTTTCCTGGGATAAACCGCTGGCGAGAGCCTGTCCAAAATGCGGAGGTAGATTGACAACCAAGAATGGCAAACAGGCAACCTGCAGCGACTGCCACTCCCGATTTGAGCTCGAGGAAGGCGTCTTGCAGCAGTAGGTGTGATTGGTATAAAACCTGCACCTTATGAAGTGATAACTACTTTCATCGAGGTGCAGGTATGGAAAACATACTCAATTATTTAAAAGAAAAATTACAGGTACCGAGAAACCTGGCAATTGCAGCAGCAGTGGCTGGCTTGGTGCTCGGATTGATCATTGGGTGGGTGATCCTGCCTGTGCAGTGGACGGATGCTTCCGCTGAGCAATTGCGACCGGATTTGCGCATTGATTACCTGCGCAACCTGATCACGACCTATACCCTGAATGGGGATAAAGAGAAAGCCATCCAACTCTACCAGGAATTGGGTGAGGAGGCTGATTCAACCCTCAGCGAATTGCTGGCGCAGCCGGGCTTCCTCTCAACAGAACAAATCACGCGGTTCACGACTGCCCTGGGGATTGCCATGCCCCAGGCGAGCGGTGAGGCTGCCAGCACAGCCCCCCTGACGCTTGAGGACGGGACTGAAATTAAAGTAGACACAGGTGAAGACGCTCAACCGGCACAGGAATCCAATACCTTGTTGTGGCTGGGTTTTGGGCTGTTGGCGATCCTCGCCATTGGGGCCTATCTTGCTTATCGTTACTACTTCAAGGAGCGACCAGTGGTAGAAGGCAATCCCCTGGACGCTGACACCTCCGAAAATCGCGTTGCACCTGCGGCAGTAAGGCAGCCAGCAGCGGTGCCAATGCGGCCGGCGGCAGAACCAACCCCAGCTGCAACGCCTGTCCAGACCCAATCGGCCTTTAAACCACCTTTATTTGGCAATGGCAAGCAATCCAGCGGCTCACCTGTGCAAAAGCAAAAACCTGTTGCTCAGTTCATGTCGACTTATGCATTTGGGGATGACCGCTACGATGAATCGTTCACCTTCGATGCCCCAAATGGCGAATTTTTGGGCGAGTGCGGCGTGAGCATTTCGGATATCATCGGTGTGGGAGAACCAAAGAAAATCTCTGCCTTCGATATATGGCTGTTCGATAAGAATGACATTCAAACCGTAACCAAGGTCTTGATGAGCAGACATAGTTTTGAGGATGCGAGTACACGGCAACGATTAGAAATCCGAGGAGAGCCGATTTTAGCAGAGCCCGGGGCGCAGTTTGTGCTCCAAACAGCGACACTGCGGTTGGAAGGACGCATTGTGGACGTCATGTATGGGGATATGCCCCTTCCGGAGGATAGTTACTTCCAGCGCAGCACAGTGGAGTTGGCGATTTACAGGAAATAGATAAGTCGATAGCTGGTAGTTGACAGGAGATAGAAAAAAAGAGATCGGGTTCCATTTGGAGCCCGATCTGTGCTTAAAATGTCAGGGGGTTACTCGATTTTGAGTATCTTGATTTTGAGGATGGAATTATTGGGGAGGTGGACCTCGACCGTTTCACCTTTTTTATGCCCCATCAGGGCCGCACCCATGGGAGATTCGTAGGAAATCTTTCGCTGCCGGGGGTTGGCTTCATTGGCACCCACGATGATGAAGGTCTCTTCGGGCTCGTCTCCTTCCTGGAGGGTGACGGTGTTGCCGATCTGAACCATGGAGGTGTTAATATCGGTGTCTTCAACCAACGTAGCAGTAGAAAGAATAGCTTCGATTTGCTGGATCCGACCTTCGATGAAACCCTGATCTTCCTTGGCAGCATGATAATCAGCGTTTTCGGAAAGATCACCCATCTCGATTGCATGTTTCAGACGGCGGGCGATTTCTTCACGGCGGGGACCTTTTAGGTCAGCCAGTTCTTCTTGTAGTTTTGCCTTCCCGGCAGGGGTTAAAATTTGGGGTGTGAGAGCCATGATTGGTGTTTTACTCCTAAGGTAGTGTTTGCGAGTCGAAAAGTCGCAGATGTTCGTCAATCGCGTAGCGATCGGTCATGCCAGCGATGTAATCACAGATTGTGCGTTCGAGACCGCGCTGTGGAATGAGTTCCTGGACCGCTTCCGGCAAGGCGGCAGGGGTGCTTTGGTACATCGTGAAGATATCCGAGACGATGCGTTCTGATTTAGCAGCCATGCGCACGACACGATGGTGACGGTAGAGTTTGTTGAAGAGGAAATCCTTCAGTTCGCGGTTGCGACGGTACATGTCCTCACTGAAGCCCGCCACGTTGAAGGGCAGTTTTTGCAGATCGAGGGATGAGTTGACATTGCTCTTTCGCAGGTAGCGATCGATGGATTGGATCAGATCTGTGATCTCAAAATTGATCAAGCGGCGGATAATCTGATGTCGTGAAAGGTCGTCCAGCGTCTCGCTGCGGCGGCGGCCAATGCTTTCATTGACGATTTCCCAAAGGGCAATTCCATCCAATTGGGATGGGGTGATCATTCCTGAACGCAGACCATCATCGAGGTCGTGGGACGTGTAAGCCAGTTCATCCGCTACATTGGCGATTTGTGCTTCCAGGCTGCCACGTAATTCAGGGTTATATTCCTGGGCATCGGCGATGTCGTAGTCAGTCTCGTGCTTGACCATGCCCTCCAGGACTTCCCAACTCAAGTTAAGACCCGGGAAATCGGGGTAGCGATTTTCCAGTTGGGTCACAATACGCAGGGATTGCTGGTTGTGATTGAAACCACCATGCTCTTTCATCAGGCGTGCCAGGGCGGTTTCGCCGGAATGACCGAACGGAGGATGACCGATATCGTGGGCAAGACAAATGGTTTCAACCAGGTCTTCGTTCGCGCCGAGGGTGCGGGCAACAGACCGACCAATTTGGGCGACTTCGATGGAGTGGGTCAGGCGAGTACGGTAATAATCGCCTTCGTGATAGATGAAAACCTGGGTCTTATACTCAAGCCGGCGAAAAGCCGTGGTATGGATGACCCGGTCACGGTCGCGCTGAAAGCACGTGCGATAGTCCGCTTCTTCCTCGGGGTATTTCCGCCCGCGGGAGTTCTTGCTGCGAATGCCATAGGGAGCAAGGGCTTGGTCCTCGACTTCTTCAAGTTGCTGTCTGCTATAAATCATACAAAGCCTCTGCGGGAATTATACGTGTATTCCATGCGTACGGTGTGAATTAGTTGATGGTTGTGCCTATCGCGTCACCATCAAGGGCACGTCGCAGGGCCCGAGGTGAAACCGCTGAAAAGATCTGGATAGACAAACCGGGCAATTCCTGGCAGAGTGCCTGCATCGTCTGCACTTTTGTTACCATTCCACCGGTAACGTCCTGGCTGGCTGAGCCCTGCAGGAAGGCGGATGAATCGGAATATGCCGAAAGATGAGGCAAAAGTTGCTGGTTGACTGGATAATCCGCATAGACACCTTCAACTCTACCAGCGAGCAGGATTCGATCCGGATACAGAAAATGAGCCAGGTGGACGAAAAGGTCTT
Source organism: Anaerolineaceae bacterium (assembly GCA_011620505.1). GTDB lineage: Bacteria > Chloroflexota > Anaerolineae > Anaerolineales > Anaerolineaceae > Mesolinea. The sequence continues at coordinate 2,414 of WOZA01000092.1, read as the reverse complement.
CAGTGGAGAGGATCGTACCGCCGAGCGTGAGATCCGAGACGACATCTCCATAAACGAGAGGGATTAATCCCATCTCGAAACTCCGAAGGAGCGGCTGCAAATTCCAGGTGTGGATACTGCGATTGTCGGTTGTAATGGAGGCAGAGGGAGGGAAAGCTATGAGGGGCAAGCTGAGTGCCTGTGCCTGGGCAAGGATGATCTGATCCAGGCTGCGGGCACTGTACCAGACTTGTTGAAAACCCAGGCCTTCCCTCTGGTTGTGGACACCCTGGCGGGTACCGTATTGGGCGGCGGCATGATGCCCAAAGGAGCCTGAACCATGACCGAGCAATAGTCTCTGGGAGGGGTTAGCCTGGCGCCAGGCAGAGATCTGGGATAGGAGATCATTGATCTGATCGACCAGGGCAGTCTCAGGCTGATCTTTATTGGTGATCAGAGAACCGCCCAGCTTGAGGAAAGTAAGGCTCTGGGCATGCATAGGTGTTTAATCCATGGGGTGGAGATGGGTCGCGAAGACCCAGGGTGAGCCGGCTGAAATAAGGGATTGGGTGACTGCGGCTTCGGTTTCAGGAGTCACCAGCGCCACCATGTGACCGCCCATCCCGCCGCCGGTGAGTTTGGCGCCAAGGGCGCCGGCCTTCCTGGCGGCAAGAATCAGCGCATCCAGTTCAGGGCAGGAAAGCCAAAGCGCAGCGAGATGCTCCTGGTTGGCATCCATGGCCTTACCCAGTGCCTCAAGGTCAGCAATCTGGAACGAATGTTTGCTTTGCTTGACTAATTCGGCGATGGTATCCAGGTGGGGTTGGATTGCGTCGGGGTCGGTAGCAAGAGCCTGCGCCAGTTGGCTTGTTGATTCCCGCGTGGACTTGCGAATGCCCGAATCAGCAACTACGAAGGTAAACTCACGGATCGGTTGGATGAATTCGATCACTTCTCCGCGCTGATAGTAAATGGGTTTTTCATAGGTAATAACAGTGTTATCGATGCCGGATGGGCGGCCGTGCACCGCCTGTTCGGACTGGAAAGCGAGCGTGTTGAGCTCCTGGGGTTTCAGGGGGTGTCCAAGGAAAGCCGACATGGCTCGCAGAAGCGAGACAGCAATGGCAGCGCTGGAACCCAAGCCCGCCGCAATCGGCAGCTCAGAGGTGAGGATGATGCGGCAGGTGGGTGATTGTTGAAGACCCAGGAAGGAAAAGAGGAGGTTCAGGGTGTGGACCAGGAAATGGTCTTTTCCAAGCTCGCCCAGGTCATGATCGATGTTCAGAAAAGCGGCTTTGATGTGGATCTTGCCCTGGGGTTGCCCTATCGCCGGCTCGATGGTGGCGCGCACCTTGAGGCTGTTGAGAGGAATGGCAATGGCTGGGCTGCCGTAAACAACAGCATGCTCACCCAGAAGGATCAATTTTCCACAAGCGGTTGCAGTTATTGCTGGCATGGTTCACCTCAATATCAAAGGTAAAGTATTAACATGACAGCTACTACCCAAAGGATGATTGCTGCCTGTAGTGGGTGATCTTTTAGCAACACTTCTTCCGGGGTGGAGGTTGTGTCGGAGTTTTGGATCAGGTACATGTAGCGGAAAATACCAAAAAAGACGAAGGGGGTGGTGAGCATCATGGTGTACGTAGGCCCCTGTGGATGTGCGGAGAAAGAGTAGAGCATGTAGGTGATCAGGATCGAAGCAAGCATGACTTCCAAATACTGGTTGAGGAGCGGGATCGAGTAGCCGTCGAGTACTTTTCGAAACTCCCCGGCACTTCCTTCCAGCAGCCTGAGTTCAGCAAAACGCTTACCAAATCCGAGGAAAAGCGCCAGGAGAGCGGTGAGGAAGAAAAGCCATGGGGAGAAGAAGGTAACCTCGATGACACTGATACCTGCAAAAACGCGCAATAAGAATCCAATAGCAATGACCATGACATCGACGAGCATGATGTGTTTGAGCCACTTGGAGTATGCGAGCATGAGCAGCGTGTAGGTAATACAAATGAGGCCGAACTTCCATGAGAGAAGAAATGCCGCGCTAAAGGCCACAAGCGAAAGGAGAATGACGAAGACGACAGCGTGCCTCAGGGAAAGACGACCAGAGGCAAGCGGGCGATGGCATTTCTGGGGGTGATGCCGGTCAGCTTTCAGGTCGATGATGTCGTTGATGGTGTAAGTGAGCCCGGAGACCAGGCAGAAGAGGAAAAAGGCTGCCAAAACGCGCAAAGCAGGCGAAGCAAAAAAGAGCTGGCGGTCGAAGACAAGACCAGCAAAAATGACAAGATTTTTCGTCCATTGGCGGGGACGCATGGTTTCGATCAGATTTTTCAGCATATGGTTTATCTTACCATAAGGGTATGGTAGCGGATAGTTGACAGGTGATACCTGATGGGAGTTCAGCAAAAACTTGTCGAGGGAAAGTGATTTTTCGA
>WOZA01000166.1 GCA_011620505.1 Anaerolineaceae bacterium | reverse complement strand
GATGAAATCAACGAGCCGAATTAGCGTTTTACTGAAGTTATACAACTGAAAAAACGGGACTCGTGAATGGTTGTGATCGTTCTGAATTCATCTTTTAAAGATGGATGTGGTGATGCGTGTTTATGATGCAGTACCGAAGCAGCCTTGAGACTGCATTGAACATTAAGAGTAAGCGGTGACCAGCATGGAAGCAGATAATTTTTTATTCGTTGGAGGCGAGTTTTACTACGACGACCAGTGGATAACTGATCTGCCAAGCTTCCCTGCTGATGGGACAATCTTTTTGAATGGCGGCAGAGCTTGCCTGACGGTCATCTGTGATTACCTGCGCGACCATGGCATCTCCCGGGTGCTTTTGCCGGCATATCTTTGCCCAACCATCGTCGACACGTTTGAATCGTGCGGTTTGAGTTGCGATTACTACAACATTCTCCCGTCTTTCACAATAGACACCCACGACCTTGAGATCCACCTCCGCGAAAAGCAGGCGGTATATTTCATCAACTACTTTGGCTTCTCCCCCAGCCCTTCCATCTTGAATTACTTGTCTGAGCTGCAGCGTGCCGGGAAAATCGTGATCGAGGATAACGCCCAGGCGGGTTTTTTGACGAACGTCACCGGTGATTTTGCGTTTAACAGCATGCGCAAATTTTGCCCGTTCGATGGGGGCTACCTGAAAACAGCCCACAACATCGAGCCCTACCTGGCAGCCTACACAGGTAGAGAAAACCACCGCCTGCCGCTTATTCGTCAGTACCGCAGCCAGTTGAGAGACTATTTGTTTCAAGATATTGGCGATCGTGAGTCGCTTGAGGCACTCTTTGCGCTGGCCGAGTCGTATTACGCGAGGGATGGGGTGGTTCTGGGGGATGAGCAGGAGCGCCAACAGATTGAACATCTCGATTGGTCAGCGATAAAACAGGTTCGCTGCCAAAACTACACCAGGCTCTTGAGGTCAATTGCCGGAATCGGTGGACTCTCACCGATCTTTCCTGCCCTGCAGCCTGAGAATATGCCTTTGGGCTTGCCGGTCTACGTCAGCGATGGTTTGCGGGATGCCTTAAATGATTATTTGGGTGAGAACGGGATTGGTCTGACCATCCATTGGGAAGATCTGGTTTCCGATCCCCGCCTCAACGGCAATGCGCTGGCGGTGGAGATGACCCGGAATATCCTTACCCTGGCGATCGACCAATACACCAGCCCGAAGCAGTTGGAGTTTCTTTCGCAAAAATTGGCCGACTTCGCGGCAGCGGTAAGCCTTAGTTAATCCTGGGGTGTGCACAATCAACCATTCATTGACCGTAAGTAGCTGACGGACACGAAAAAACACACAATAAAAAAAAGAGACTGTCCAAGAAAAGGACAGCCTCTTTTTGTATTCTCAAAAGCTAAGGCAAGGTATTGTTCGCGGCAAAATCATCGCCCAGCACCACCACGATGTGGGTTGTGGCATTGGGGTCATAGGCATACGTAATCCGGTAGGGCTCAGTCACCGCCAGGAAATCAACCAGGTAATGCAGGGTGTAGGGTTTGGCGCCGTAAAACGTGATGGTGGTGTAGGTGGTATAAGCGGCATTGCCCTGTTCAACTACGTTGATGCCCTGCCCTTTGAGGTATTCTGCCGTTCTCTCAGCAAGACCCTGGGTGCTTGAGCCGTTCAGAATTGAAACCGCCGCGCCTTCCTCTGCCAGGACGTTCAGCAGAGTGGCAGGGTCCTGTACGTCAATTGCCCCGCCTCCCCCAAAAATGCTGTCGCGAAGTTCGCGAATGCGGTCCGGGATCGGGCGTAAGATTGCCAATCCGTCCGGGGAGGTGCCAGATGAGACATCCTGCCAACCAATGGCAGCACTGTGGATCTGATCGCGCGGAATGTCATTGAGCACTTTGACCCCAAGCTGAATGATTTGGTCTAAGGTCAGATTGGTGTGGATGCCTTCCGAGAGGCTGGCATAGAGCTCTGGCGCGCGCTGGATCAGCTTGGGAAGCATATTGAATTCCAGGATGCGATCGCGAATCGCCAGGATTACCTGCTGCTGACGCTGCGAGCGCGAAATATCGCCACCAGTTGGTTCGCGGTAGCGCACATACGCCAGCGCCAGGTCGCCTGGAAGCGTGTAGGTGCCCGGTTCCAGCCACTGCGAGAATTGAGTGTCAACGATGTTCAACTGCACTTTCTCTGTCGAGGTGATCTTGACGCCATCAATTAGATCAATAAATTTGACAAATGCCTCAAAATCAATCTGGGCATAATAGTGAACAGGCACACCGAGCAGGTTTTCAACGGTCTTTGCGGCCAGCGCAGGACCGCCGCCAGGCAGTTGGTAACTTTCTCCGATGCTGTAAGCGGTGTTGATCTTGCCGTAATCCGAGCCGGGTATCTTCACCCACAGGTCGCGCGGAATGGAGAGCATGCCAGCGGTGTTATTAACCGGATCAAGGGTGAAAAGAATCATCGTGTCGGTCAGTGGGTTGGCGGCATCAGGACTGCGGGCGTCAATGCCCATTACCAGGATGTTGACACGGGTTTTGCCATCCCATGCCTCGGGCATGGTGAACGTGTCGAGCGGCGGAGAGGTGGGGGTTGGAGTGATCCCCGGTTCAATGGTGGCATTTGGGTCAGCTGTCGGCTCGTTCAGGAGCGGCGCGCCGCCAGGGTTGAAGATGGTCGCTTTGGCAACAAAATCACTGGTGAAGCCGAAGAGGAAGTATCCACCAATCAAACCCAAAGCAATCAATACGATAAACGTAGTTAAAGACTTCCCGCGAGGAAGTTCCAATTTTTTCTTTTCTTTATTGTCCATAAGTCCTTTTAATAGGCACGCTTTCGCTTATCCCGGCATGGGAGGGGGCACAGGCAAGGCTTCCTTTTCGGTAGCACGCCACTTATCGCCCTCATCAATCCGCATGATTAAAATACCATCCCAAATGGGATATTTCCGGCCACAATTCTGGCATATCAGCCAATAATCGCCATACATTTCCAGAGTGCCGGCATTCTCTTTTACGCAAACGGGACAAGCCAGTTTGTCAAACAACTCTTTACTGATCACATCAGCCTCCATCATATGCCTTCAGACCATTATTCCGAGGGCGAATAAATTTTACCATAGGGCGGATATGGCTTGCTCCGACGTTAGTGGTCGCCAATATCTGTTCCCGGACCATAATTATATCCATCAGGCCAGGGCACGTAAGTGGTATGAATGTCATCCGTGAAGTAAACCGACCCGTCCTTATAGACGATCCGATGCACCGAAACAGTCGCGCCATTGACCGCCCAGTCCACCTGCTTGATCTCGCCCGTTGGCAGGGTGGGATCCTCGCGATAGACAGGTTCGGGGGGAGGCGTAACGTTGGTGACGCCAGTGGTGGACCACTCCACGCTGCGTCCATCGCTGGTGGAATAGAACTTCCAGGTCAGTGAGTCATCAGTGGCGTAGGTCTCCATCAGAATCCAATAGGGCGAATCATTGCGGAATTTGAAATCTACGATAGGGACGTAAACGGTGGCGTCCAGACCTGCCAGGTTGGTATCCACCCAGCCGTTGGCATTTAGCTCATAATAGCTGACGCGATACGCATGCGGATGCCTCTCCACGATCGGGAACCCGGCAAAGAACGCGGTCCGGAAGAGCGTGGTGCTCACCTGGCAAATGCCTCCACCAATCCCCTGCACAGACTGATCACCAACGATAATAACGGCTTCAGCATAACCATTTTCAAGGCTGATGTCAGTCAGATATTTCGCCATGGAGAAAACCTCGCCAGGCGCGACGAACACGCCGTGAAAGCTGGCAGCAGAAGTTCGAATATTCTGGATGCGATCCGCAGATGAACCATAATAGTAAGAGTGTCCTTCGTAAATAAGTTCGGTAATGCCCAGGCTGGCAGCCGTTGTGTCATCCTTAACTGCCGGCTCTATATCCTGCATGATGAGCGTAGCCTCATGCTGCCCCGCTTGGAGCTGCTCGATGATCTGGTCTACACTGCGTTCAAGATCGAGACCTTTGCCGATAACGGCATTCTGGATGACCTCGATTTCCCTGCGTTCATCGTTAAAGATCATGCGCGCATTCACAGGCTCCACCCGTAAAGAGGGTGCAATGCTGCCAAGGTAATTAAGGAGAGACTGGCGATTGAGGCTGAGGTGATACCCGGCAGTACCGGCTTCGGTGTTGCGTTCAAGCTGCAACAGACTCGCCAGGTCCTCGGCCTTGATCACCCAGGGTCCAGCGCCAAAGGCTGGGTCAGCTGGTTGGATTGTGAAATCCTGGCTGAGGATGCTCTTCGCCAGGTCAGCAGTAGCCTGAACGTCCATGATGACGGGAGTGGTTTCTTCAATAACCAGTGGAATTGTGCCGCTGGTTTGCGTTAGAAAAAAGGGCTCCAACTTTTTCAGCGTCGCAGGGATGTCGACCCTGCGTCCAACCTGGCCCGCGTTGACCTTCACTTCCGTGCCCTCCAGGGAGATGGCAGCTTCGATCATTGGCTTGTCTATCTGCCTGGCGACCTCCTGCAATATTGCGTACGCTTCGCGCTGGTCATAGACCACGCTCGGGTCAATATTTACGCCCGACCGCATGGCAAGGAACTGACCGCTCAGGTCTGCCAACAAGCCCTGCCCCCGCCCCACCTGGTAAGCCTGCTCCACAGCGCTGATCGGTTCAAGGGTGTAGCCCAATTGACCGGGGTTGAAAGCCCAACTGGAGTCTCCATCGGTGAAGATGATTTGCCCTTGTTTGGGGTAAGTCAGGCTTCCATTAAGTTTGACCACAGCCTGACCAACGGTGAGACCGGAAAGGTCAATGCCGTTTACAGACACGCCCGGAAAGATGGCGTTTTCATGTTTGGCTTCAAAGCTGATGACGGTCACAAACAGTGCTGCCAATGCCAGCAGAAAGCCGAAAATAAAAACAAACCCGAATTGTCTTTTCATGTAGGTCCGCTTGGCGGGTGTGGTAGGCACGGGTGCGACCTGAATTTGAGTGGTGTCTTCTATCATAATGTTCCGATTATAGTTTAGGCAGCTTAAGTTTAGCAACCTGGGGCTGCAAGCTTTCAGCTGCAGGTTTTATTCCTGTTTAAAGACGCTGAAATCAGGATTTGGTTCCCCTTTACTATTTTCCAAGCAAGCGCCCATCATAAGCACATGTCTCAGCCGCTCAACGATATTTTAAAGCTGGAATATAATGAAGCCAGAAGTCTGAAGACGTCGCAAGATCATTCATGAAAAAAAACACGCTCAAACATATCCTGCCGGCAATCCTTACCTGCTGCCTGCTTTTTTGCTTTCTCAGCCCCACCTTTGCCAGCACCACGTCACAGGAAGCAACCCCCGAGGTGCAGCAGCAGCCCACCACGGTGCCCACCCTGCCGCTGGAGCTTTACTCCCAGACCGCCACGCCCGGGTTGGATGGCGGCATTCGCCACACGGTGCTCGACGGGCAATTTCTGATCACGATTGCTGAAATGTATGGCATCTCGCTCAACGAGCTGCTGACAAAAAACAACCTGACCGCAGAATCCATCATCCAGCCTGGTGACATGCTGATCATCCGCGAGGGCGGAGAAATAAACCTTGGTCAGCCCACTGGTACGCCAGACGCGCCGGCGCAAATCCTGACCCCCGAACCGACCCTGACCCCCACCCCGACACTCGCCCTGGTTTTGGCTGAGCTTACGCCAGAGCCCACGCCCATGCAAGATCCGGGGGTTTTCAACCGCATCATGAGCAGTGATGCCAAATTTCTGGCATTAGGGGTGTTGGGTTTGGTGATTTTCGGGGTTGTCTTGTTGGTAATCAGTTCGCGTCGTATCCAGTAATCCAATCAAATAACGAGATGCGCACCATCCACCGCCTGGCAGACCTCAATCGGTGTATCGCGACCGCTTTCTTTCAGAACAGCAGCCTTTAACCAGTCTACAAAGTCATCCAGACCGTCCTGCGCAACCAGGTTGACTGTGCAGCCGCCAAAACCCGCACCTGTCAGGCGCGCGCCATAACACGCCGGATGACTGGCAGCCAGTTCCACCAGCAAGTCCAGCTCAGGGCAGCTAACTCCGTACAAATCGCGCAGTGAGGCGTGGCTGGCAGCCATCAGCGAACCAAACCCAGCGCTATCCCCTTCCACCAGGTAACCAATCGCCTGCTCAACGCGTTGCATTTCCCCCACAACGTGCAAAGCTCGCCGTGCGACACGCTCGGGCATCTCACGCACGTGTGCCTGCAGAAACTGCAGAGGCACATCCCGCAGAGAAGTCAGGCTGCTGCTCCAGGCTCGCAATCGCTCAACAGCTTCCTGGCAATCCGAGCGCAAGCTGTTGTAGGTTGAGGTAGCCAGGCTGCGCCGAACGCCGCTATCGGCAATCACAATCGCGACATCCTTCGGCAAAGGCAGGGTTTGCCATGCGAGACTGCGCGTGTCCAGTGCCAGGGCGTGCCCAGCCACGCCAAAAGCGCACGCGAATTGGTCCATCAGCCCGGAGTTAACCCCCACGTATTCGTTCTCGGCTTTCCGGCAGAGCTTCGCCAACTCCATTCTCGGAATGTCCCACTGCCCGGCAGTCTGCCAGGCGAGGGCGAAGCCAACCTCCACCGCGGCTGACGAGCTCAAGCCAGCGCCAATCGGGATGTCCGAGCTATATTGCACCGCCAGCCCCTTCACGGGCAGCCCGGCTTGCTGCAGCGCCCAGGCTACCCCGGCAGGGTATAGGGCAAAACCCGGCAGCGGTTGACCGTTGAGGTCCTTTTTACCCGCCAGGTCCTTCAGTGAGAAGGCAGCCTCTGCGTTCAGATTGGCAGCTTGCAAGCGCACCACAGGCTCATCCAGCACATCCACCCGCAGGGTCACATAGCGGTCGATGGCTGCAGGCAGCACCACGCCGTCGTTGTAATCCACATGCTCGCCCAGCAGGTTGACTCTTGCCGGCGAACGGATCATAAAACTGTTCGGATTCAAAAGCTTATTTTGCAGATTTGACAGCAATTCGGGCAGTTTATTACGCGAAAGGTCAGCCACCAAAGCCTCCTTTTGGGGATGTTTTAGTTGTTTGATGCGTATTTCGCGTTTGAGCGCCGAGCTATGGTCTGGCATTTCCTCCACGTACACCAGCCTGGAGGGGCCGTTCATGCGCGTGTACTTTGCCCCCAACCCGGCATTATGCTGCTTCAAACGCCTGAAGGGGTCAGTGCTCCAGCCCGTATAGTACCTTCCATTAGCGCACTCGAGCATGTAGCAATAATAGGGCATTTGGCCGCCTACCGGTTGATCAGAAAGCGGGCGATTGCCATAACGGGTTCGTAAACAAGCCTTCCGATCAAGTCAAAACCCAGGCTCGGTCCAACGATCACGAGCAGAAGCAGGATCATGGGGCTGTAGCGCCGTATGCCATCCAGCGCGGGTTGCCAGGATCGGGGTAAAAAGAATGAGAAAACCTTCTCGCCATCCAATGGGGCTATGGGCAGCAAGTTAAAAATGAACAGCGTGATGTTGATCATCACAAAGGTCAGCAGGAAGTATCCAATGGAAGGAAAAATGGTACCTGATGGTTGGTTGATATTCACCAAACTGAAGCGGAGAGGGATCGCAGCCGCGAGCGCCAGCAACAAATTGGTCAAAGGACCCGCCAAAGATACCCACAGGACGCCCGCAGGGTTGTTGCGGCGGATCGCTGCGGGGTTGATCGGCACAGGCTTTGCCCAGCCAAAACCAGCGATGATCAGCATCAACGTTCCGATGGGGTCCAGGTGGCTGAGCGGGTTGAGCGTCAGGCGTCCTGCGTCCTGAGCGGAGTAATCGCCAAAGCGGGTTGCCGTCCAGGCATGCGCGTATTCGTGCAAGGTAAATGCGATTACCAGGGTAAGCACTCTGGCAATGATGGTGGGTGGGTCAAAACTCATAGTTGCTCCAAAATCCCAAATGGGGAACCCTTCAGCGATGGCGGGATTATATCATGCCGGTGTTATAATCCCGCTATGCTACCTGATATTCAACTGGGAGACAAGGTGACACTGCGCAAGGAGCACCCCTGCGGCGGGTTTGAGTGGGAGGTGGTGCGGCTCGGGGCGGATATTGGGTTGGTCTGCCTGACGTGTAAACGCCGTGTTTTGCTCAGCCGGCGCGAGTTGAATCGCCGCCTGAAAAA
>WOZA01000045.1:5454-8196 GCA_011620505.1 Anaerolineaceae bacterium | reverse complement strand
GTATTTTCTCCACTGATCAGTCGCAGGAAATCTCTGTCAGCACTTCACCAATGTCATCATGAAAAACAAATTGAGCCAGGTGGTCATAAAGAGTGGGTATCTTCTCCGCAGGAGAAGGATTTTAGGGGAATTCAATTCAGAACTTTCTGAAAATTCGCTTCAGACGTGGGAAATTGGATGCGTTATAATATTTTTCGAGGTTTTATGTCCTATCCAATCGCTCACCCCAAGGTCATCCAACGCGCGCAGGCTGTGCTCGAACTTCAGCCAATCTTCCTTGACACGGAAACCACCGGCACCGGGCAAACTGATCGCATAATTCAGATTGGGATTGTGAACACCCAGGGTGAAACTCTCTTTGAATCTCTGGTGAACCCTGGCATGCCAATTCCAGCTGAATCCAGTGCGGTCAATGGCATTACCGATGAGATGGTCCGGGATGCTCCAGTCTGGACTCAGATCTGGCCGGATGTGGAAGCCATACTCAAGGGCAGGGTGATTGGCATCTACAACGCCGAGTTTGACTTACGATTGCTGCGCCAGACTAACAAGGTCTACGGATTACCAATGAGCATTGAAACCAACCAGGCTTTTTGCGTGATGAAGCTCTTTGCTGCCTTTTACGGCGAATGGAACGCGCGTAACAATGGGTTTAAATCGCAGAAGCTTGAATTTGCCGGCAGGCTCTTGAAGATCCCAATTCCAAACAGCCACGATGCAATCGATGATGCTCGCCTGACCGCCGCATTGACCCAGGCAATCGCTGGTTATCAACCCGAATAACTAATCGCAGAAATTCCCACTTGCAGATTTTTATGATTCATGGTATTATGAACATATGAACAAGTATTCATATTAAATGAGGTAGCATGGAAAGATCTTTTTCAGCTCAAGCAGACTTTGACAGCATGGCAGCTACTTTTAAGTGTCTTTCTGACCCATCACGCTTGCAGTTACTCGCTATCCTGCTTGACGGAGAGACCAACGTCGGTAAGCTGGCAGCGCAATGTGGGCTTAGCCCAAGCGCCACCTCGCACCAGCTGCGCGTTTTGCGCAACCTGCGGTTTGTGTCCGCCAATCGCGAAGGTCAACAAGTGAACTACCGAATTAATGACGAACATATCCGGGACTTGATGGAGCAGGCTTACAAACATAGTCTGCATCTTCAATCCTCAGAACTCAGGGATAAATAATGACGATGAACCAAGCCGATAAAGACAAGCAAACTTTTGCTGAAAACTCTGCAGGCGGTGCCTGCACAGGGAATTGCTCCTCGCCGATACGACCTTATACGTCGTCCGATATGCCTGCCGAAAAGGCGAGTGTTCTGGACTTCAAAGGCTTCTGGCGATACTTCCGCCGGATGCCTGATCTGAAGATCATTGTGCCAGGTTGGATTCTTCTGACTGCCACCTTCTTCCTCGAACGGTTGGGACTTTCGGAGACGGCAGTTCTCGTATTGCAATTTATGGTCTTACCTGTGGCGGGCTGGATGGTTTTCCGGAATGGTGCCATCAGTCTCTTCAAGGAACACAACCTCAATATGAATGTGCTCATGTCTGTGGCATTTATTGGTGCTGTGGCTATTGGTGAGGCGCACGAAGCTTTGATCATGGTCATTCTGTTCACGCTTTCAGAAGCCTTGGAGGGATATACTAATGATCACACCCGCGCGATATTGACTGAATTTGCGGATCTCGCTCCGCATCAAGCTCTGCTGAAGACGGCCGAAGGTGACCAGCTGGTGCCAATTGAAGATCTGAAAGTTGGTGACCTGATCCTGGTGCGGGCAGGGGAGCGCTTCCCGATGGACGGCGTCGTCGTCAAAGGGACCAGCGAGGCAAACCAGGCACCTATTACCGGCGAGAGCAAGCTCGTACCAAAAACTGTGAGCGATGAAGTCCTCTCGGGGACGGTGAATGGGCAAGGCGTGCTGGAAGTGCGCGTCAGCCGTCTGGCTGAAGATAATACGATTCAGCGGATTATTGCCATGGTCAATGAAGCTCAGGAGAACAAGGCTCGACAAGAGAAATTCATCGATCGCTTTGCCGCGGTTTACACTCCTATAGTGATTGGAGTGTCAATTCTGGTGGCTCTCATTCCAACGCTGGTTTTTAAACAGAGCTTCTGGAATACCCCTGAGAGTTATGGCTGGTTCCACCGTGCCCTCTCTGTACTATTAGTCGGCTGCCCGTGCGCCTTGATCATCAGTACACCCATCACGATGGTCAGCGGTCTCACCCGTGCTGCCAGAGCCGGCGTGATCTTCAAGGGAGGCATTTTCCTTGAAAGTTTGTCCAGCAGTAAAGTGATGGCATTCGATAAAACCGGCACGCTGACCCTCGGGAAACCTTCCGTGACCAGGGTGCAGGCGGTTGATTGCACAGGTGAAGAACGCTGCGAGCCCTGTGACAATCTGGTTGCCGTGGCAAGTTCTCTCGAAGCCCACAGCACTCATCCGCTGGGCACTGCCGTAAAGCAGGAGGCGCTGGCGCGTGGGGTCGCTAACCGCTACCCGGCTGCTGAGGGACTGCAGGTATTGGAGGGGCGGGGTCAGCAGGGGATGTTGAATGGGAAACTGGCAACTGTTGGCAGCCTACCGCTCTTTTTAGCTGAACATCAAACCCCTGAGGAAATCATTACCGCTTCCAGGACCGCGGAGAGCCAGGGGCAGACAACCATGCTCATCTGTGATGGCGAGCGTGTGATCGGGTATCTTGCTGTTCAGGATGAGCCGCGCCC
>WOZA01000045.1:0-5354 GCA_011620505.1 Anaerolineaceae bacterium | reverse complement strand
CTGGCGTGGCACAGCGGGTGGCGGAGGCAGTCGGCATCGATCAGGTATATGCCAGCTTGCTCCCGGCTGAAAAACTGAACAAGCTTACTGAACTCAAGCAGGAATATGGCCAGGTGGTGATGGTCGGTGACGGCATCAACGACTCGCCTGCCCTGGCACAGGCAGATATCGGTGTGGCCATGGGTGGCGCCGGCAACGCGCAGGTACTTGAAACCGCCGATGTGGTGCTGATGAATGATGATCTCAGCCAGCTCCCGTTTGCGGTCAGGCTTTCAGCGCATGTCAATCACCTGATCCGGCAGAATGTAGTCGTCAGCCTGTCTGTTAAGGCTTTAGTGGCAGCCGCAGCCATGGCTGGGCTTACGCCGCTGTGGATGGCGGTATTCGCTGATATTGGGATCTCTTTAATTGTGACCCTCAACGGTTTTCGGGCATTGAGATTTGAAACAGAAAGAGCCTAATTTGGCACGAAGGTAATATCCCAGCTTCCATCTTCGACCATGTTAATGCGTGAGGTGGTGCTGGCAAATGTGATCCACGTTTGGCCCGGTTTAAGGTAATAAGGGTCCCCTTGCAGGTCAAAAAACTGGAAGGGTTGGTCGATATCGGGTGCGTACCAGGTGCCGTGTGTCATTTTTCCATCGCGTAATAGAATGGCTGATTGTTCCCTGTCACCCTCGCGAAAGTCGATATCATAAAAAGATGGGTTGTATTCAATGTAGTCAGCCATGAGTATCAGAACGTTCTCAAATATTACCGGCTGCTGGCTATCGCGGTCAAAAGTCTGTTGTAAAGTGTAAATGCCGTTCTCAGTCTGAAAATCCTGCCAAAGTTGATAGCCGCCATACGTTTTATCATAGCGCCAGTCCATCACCGAAAAATCGGCGTACAAATAACTGACCCTCAATGCACTTTCATCCCAATTCACAATTTTCTTATCGAAGAAGAGGTCTGGCAGGCGTTCGATCGCGTTTTCATTGCCTTTGGACTCGCTAAAAGTCCGTATTGCAGCAGTATTTACCACAGTATTGCCGCCCTGTGCCTCGGTTTCCGTGCAAATACCCGGGCAGGGAGCATATCCGCGGTAAAAAACACGGTCCGGGAGGGTTTGTTCAAAAACGGCTGCAACCGTTGGCGGAGCACTGGCAACGACCAGTGATCCCTGGTAGTGCCTTGCCAGGCGTGCATCCACCACGCGACCCGGCGCGAGAGGCCCAACAGCATTGGCATCTCCACCGTAAAACAATGCCAGGAGATGATTGGTCTGATGACCGATATAGTACTCAAAGACCATGTCGGCATTGATGATCTGGTTGAAGGGACGCAGGGACTGGGGCCAGTTCGCCAGCTTGACCATAACTGGGCGCTGCCAAAGTAAGCCTGGGTCCTCAACTTCCAAGCCGGTCAAAGGATTCGTCGTATCGGTTTGAGCCGGAATGGACCGCAGGGTGGGGGTGGGGGTAACGACTTGCCAGGGAGTGGGGCTTGGCAACGGAGTGGGGGTGGCTTGTTTAGCGGCTTTGGTCAGCGCTTGTTCGGGATTCAACGTGGGGGTAGTCGGTAAATCAGTGACCAATGGAGTGATTTTTGGTGCAGGTGTAAGCAGATTGCAGCCAGCGAGCATTACGACCAATGCACTCCATGAAAACCGCTTGAAAACACGTGTAATGTTCATCAAACACGATTCTAACACGCCAAACGCAGGTCAGAATTTTGATTAATAGCAAGACCCTAAATAGGTCTTAATTTATTCTTAAGCTGCAATTAACCTTCACCCGTTAACATTACTGGGCATTAAAAAATAGATATATGAGGAGAATTTTGAATGAAAAGCACTAAGAAAAGCATTTTGTTGGTAGTTTCACTTCTTTTGGTCACAGCACTGATTGCTGCTTGTAGTAGCACCAGTACGCCCGGTGCTCCGACCACAGAGCCGACCGCAGAAACTTCTACAGTCTCTGTTGCTGGATCAACGACCGTTCAGCCTCTGGCTGAAAAATTGGCAGAAGCCTTCATGACCGAAAACGCTGGTGTACGCATTGATGTGCAGGGTGGCGGTTCGAGTGTGGGCGTCAAAGCTGCTGCTGAAGGCACCTCTGATATCGGCATGGCGTCCCGCGAGATCAAAGAGTCAGAACTGACTGAATCCCCCAACCTCAAAGTCTTCGTCATCGCCCGTGATGGTATCGCAATCGTTACACACCCTGATACACCTGTCAGTGATCTGACCATCGAGCAGGTGCGCGATATTTTCAGCGGCACGATCACTAATTGGAAGGATGTTGGTGGAGAAGATCAAAACATTATCCTTGTTTCTCGTGAAGAAGGTTCAGGCACACGTGCCGCCTTTGAAGAAATGGTAATGGGTGAAGGCGTTTTGATTGCAGCATCTTCCATCTTGCAGCCATCCAATGGCTCGGTACGCACGACTGTTGCCACCACTCCTAATTCCATCGGCTATTTGTCCTTCGGGTACCTCGATAACACCGTCAAGACGATCAGCATCAATGGTGTCGCTCCCACTGAACCCAATGCTGTTAATGGCACCTACCCGATTGTGCGTCCTCTCAACATGCTGACCAATGGCGAGCCTACCGGCGCAGTGAAAGCATTCCTGGATTTCATTCTGAGTGAAGCTGGTCAGAAAATCGTCGTTGACGATGGCTACATTTCTGTAAAGTAACCCGGTGACTGGGAACAGTAACATTTATAATAAATGGGCGTCTCTGCAAACTTTCAGAGACGCCCATACAGGTAAGAAAGAGCTTGGAAAGCAAAGTAACCCTATGTCTGGTCGTATGATTGCTGATAAAGTCGTAAAGTATATTTTGTTTGCGAGTGCTATTATCTCAATCATTATCGTTCTGGCGATAGGGTTTTTTATTTTCCGCGAAAGCATCGATGCATGGACGGAAATAGGGGTTAGTGAAATGCTTTTTAAGACCGTCTGGCGGCCAGGAATCGACCAATATGGCATTCTGGCAATGATTGCCGGGTCCCTATCTGTGACGTTCGGAGCAATCTTGCTGGGAGTACCGCTGGCGTTGGGCTGCGCGATTTTTTTAGCTGAAATCGCCCCGGAGGGGGTACAGGCTGTGGTTCGTCCTGCTGTGCAACTCCTGGCAGGCATCCCATCAGTGGTCTATGGATTATTTGGGATGGTGATCCTGGTGCCCCTAATAAGGAACATCAACGTTCCCGGCAATTCGGGTTATGGTTTGCTGGCGGCTTCAATTGTCCTGGCAGTCATGATTTTACCCACCATTGCCAGCATTGCTGAAGATGCCATCCGTGCTGTGCCTGAGAATTACCGCCATGGCTCCCTGGCTTTGGGTGCCACCAAGTGGCAGACAATCACCAAGGTCATTATACCTGCCGGAAAGTCTGGCATTATAGCCGCTGTGATCCTGGGTGTAGGGCGGGCTTTGGGTGAGACGATGGCAATGATCATGGTCATCGGCAACTCAGCTATCATGCCCAGACCCCTCTCGAGCAATCCGCTGACTTTTTTCCTTTCGCAAGCCCGCACGTTGACGGGGAACATCGCTGTTGAAATCAATTATGCCACAGGAATCCACGAAAGCGCTCTGTTCGCAACTGGTGTGGTGCTGTTTGGATTGATCATTGTTGTGAATGCAAGCGCTCGCCGGATCATCCGCTCTCAAAAATATGTTGAGAAAGCAAATTAGGAGGCGGCGAGGTGGACGAACGCTCATCTGAGATCGCCTTGATCCATAAGGCACAGGCACAAAACCTTAAGAAAGAACAGAGAAGGCAAAGCTTTTGGGTTGCCTTGATGTGGCTATTTGGCTTGATAACCGTTTCCATCCTCATTCTGGTTGTAGGCTATGTCCTGCTGAAGGGCGGATCGTCGATCAACTGGGAGTTCCTGACCACACCTCCTAAAGGGGGTCTATCGGGTGAAGGCGGAATCTCCACCACGATTGGCACTACCTTTTACCTCGTGGGGCTAACCCTGCTCATTGCCACTCCTCTTGGTATTGGAGCAGCAATGTTCCTGATTGAATATGCGGGCGAGCAGAGCCTTGGATCCAAATTTCTTCGATCAATGATTAGTGTTGCCAATTTCGCCGTGGAGACTCTGGCTGGCATTCCGTCCATCATTTTTGGCTTGTTTGGATATGCCTTGTTCGTTTCTACGCTGAAATTTGGCTTTTCACTGCTCTCAGCCGCCCTGGCTGGGGCTTGCCTGGTGCTGCCCACGATCATCCGCACCACCGAAGAAGCCCTTCTGGCAGTACCTGATGACTACCGAAGGGGCAGCCTGGCTCTTGGCGCTACCAAATGGCAGACGATTTACAGAGTTGTGCTCCCGGCAAGTACACCCGGAATCATTACTGGAATCATACTCAGCGTTGGGCGAGTTATCAGCGAGACAGCCATTTTTTACGTTACCCTTGGCGGTAGTTATCACATGCCAACTTCCATTATGGATAGCGGTCGCACGCTGGCACTGCATCTTTATTACCTTGCGATGGACACGCGCGCGTTTGACAAGGCAATGGGTACCGGCGCAATCCTGGTGGTGATGATCATCCTGATCAATTTACTTATTGACTTTGTTTCTCGAAAACTCACAGCGGGAGTCCGGAAAGTACAATGAACGATTCGAAACTTGAAACCATTAACTACAGTCTGTACTACGGCAAATTTCGTGCTCTGAAAGATGTCAGCATCAAAATCCCGAAAAACAAGGTCACAGCGTTGATCGGTCCTTCCGGCTGTGGAAAAAGTACCTTCTTGCGCAGCTTCAACCGCATGAATGACTTGATTCCCGGTGTTCACACGGAAGGGTCAGTCTTGATTGATGGAGAAGATATCTTCAAGGTTGATCCGGTAGCTCTTCGCCAAAACGTCGGGATGGTCTTCCAGAAACCCAACCCATTTCCAAAATCGATTTTCGAAAATATAGCTTACGGACCGCGTGTGACGGGTTTGAAGGACCATCACAAACTGGAAGAGATCGTCGAGCGAAGTTTGCGATCCGCAGCGCTTTGGGACGAAGTCAAGGATAATCTCGGTAAGTCAGGTTTGGACCTTTCGGGCGGGCAACAGCAGCGCATGTGTATCGCGCGGGCATTGGCCGTGGAACCGACCGTTATCCTGATGGATGAACCGGCAGCATCGCTGGATCCAATTGCGACACTTAAAATCGAAGACCTTATTCACGAGTTATCGGCTAATTACACCATCGTCATCGTCACCCACAACATGCAGCAGGCGGGGCGCGTCGCGGACTTTACCGCATTTTTCTATACTGATGAAACCCGCACCGGACAGTTGGTTGAATTCGATGAGACGAAGAAAATCTTTACAAGCCCCCGCGATCGCCG
>WOZA01000147.1:4433-8287 GCA_011620505.1 Anaerolineaceae bacterium | reverse complement strand
TGCTTCGCCGAGCATGGTGGCGATGGTCTCACCTTCAGTGCTGCGGGTCAGGTCGAAATCGGCAGCCAGGGACTTCCAGTCAGAGTCTGCATAAGCGGGTGAATCCACGCGCCGCATGCTCAAGCCGATGCGATGGTCTTCATCCTCGATTTTCAGAATGCGCAGTGTGACGACGTCGCCAACTTTGACAACTTCCTTCGGGTGATCCACGCGGCGGTCACTCAGCTCGGAAATGTGAATCAGACCTTCGAGATCCCCAGGAACATTCAAACGCGCAAAAGCACCGAAACTAGTCAGACGAGTAATTTCACCTTCAACCAATTGACCGATCTTGAGGTTTTTGACCTGCTCTGACCACGGGTCTCCCTGCAGCTGGCGAATGGACAGCCCGATGCGGCGGCGTTCGCGGTCAATGCTGATGATCTTTACCTTTACTTCTTCCCCGACCTTCAGTACTTCGCTGGGGTTGACGACACGATCCCAGGAAATCTCGGACATGTGGACCAGCCCATCAGCTCCGCCGATGTTGACGAAAGCGCCAAAATCTGCGAGGCTGGTGACCCGACCCTTGCGCACTTCGCCTTCGGTCAGTTCTTCCAGGACCTTGTCGCGGATCATGTCGCGCGTTTCGGTACTGGCAGCACGTTCACTAAGGATCAGGCGATGGCGCTCCCGGTCGACTTCGATAACACAAACAGTAATCGGATCACCAACAAAACCTTTATATTTGGCCTCAGGGGTCTCACCGGACATGGACAGCCTGCGGCTGAGACTGAGTTGGGAAGCAGGGATGAAGCCACGTATTGTAGACAACGGAACAAGCAGCCCACCTTTGTTATAACCAACAACGGTAGATTCTAAGCGTTCACCAGAAGCCAGGGCGGCTTCAGCATCGATCCAGCTTTGTTCTTCCACCGCGCGAACGAACGAAAGAATAAGATTTCCTTCCTGATCATGTGGAGTGACCACATATACCGGGATGGCTTTACCAACCTCGAAAGTTGCAAGTACTTCTGCGGGGATCGCCTCTAATTCTTTACCGACGATCAGTCCCTCCGACTTGGCACCAACACTGACCAGGATCTGTGACCCTGAAATGCTGGCGATGATACCGTCACGGATTTCGCCCGCGACTGGCATTTGGAAAGAAAAGTCCTCAGAATCGAGATATTCTCCCATCAAACTTTCCATGGTTTGTTCTTTTTCGTCTTCCTGATTACTCTCCTGGTTTTGCTCCTGCTTACTACTGGCGTCGTTGTCTGACATTGAATGAACTCCGAATTAAGATTTGGAAATGATTATAGACCCAGAATCAGAATCCCGCAACCCGAATTGCCAAAAAAGACCGAGGAAACCTTCGATCTTACGGCAATATCAGGCCTAAAAGGCTTATTCTTCCTTGAGTGGGGGGTAATCGCCCCAATCAAGGACCTCTCGCGTGCCCGTTTGAGGATGGGCTGCGCTAATAATGCCCTGTTCTTCGAGCATTTCAACCAGGCGTGACGCGCGTGTATAACCAATGCGTAGTTTTCGCTGCAGCATTGAGACGGAGGCGCGTCCTTCCTTGCGAATGATGCGCAGGGCTTCTTCGGTCAGTGGGTCCTCATCCGGATCTTTTTGGAGTTCTTTCCAAAGAGGCTCCTGGGTCAGGGGAAGACTGTTTCCGCTGGTGTAGTGCGCTTTGTCAGGGCGTTCCGGGGCACCGTTGGCGGTGGATTGTGCCTGCCAGAAACGCGCCAAGCGGGACACTTCCTCTTCTGAGACGTAGGCACCCTGCAGCCTGACAGGGGCAGGAGCATCCGGAGCCTGGAAGAGCATATCACCACGGCCGAGCAGGCGTTCTGCACCAGGCTGGTCCAGGATGACCCGGCTATCCATATTGGATGCGACCGCAAAAGCGATTCGCGCAGGGAAGTTGGCTTTGATCAAACCAGTGATCACATCCGTTGAAGGGCGCTGCGTGGCGATGATGAGGTGAATGCCTGTTGCGCGCGCCAGCTGCGCCAGCCTGGTCAGACAGCGTTCGGTTTCATCCGGTGCCAGCAGCATCATGTCTGCCAGTTCATCGATGACCACAACGATATACGGCAGCGTTTTGCCGCCTTCCGTGCTGACTTTCTGGTTGTATTCCTCGAGATTTCGGACGCCAGAATTTTCAAATATGCGGTAGCGCAGGTCCATCTCCCGCAGCATCCATTGCAGGGCGCCGACCACTTTCTCCGGGTCCATGATCACATCCGTCAAAAGGTGAGGGATGCCGTTATAGACAGAAAATTCCACTCTTTTGGGGTCCACCAGGAGCAGCCGGAGTTGATCAGGGTTGAGGTTTAGCAAGTAGCCCGTCAGGATCGCGTTCACGCAAACGGACTTACCGGAGCCAGTTGTGCCGGCGATCAAGAGATGCGGCATGGCGGTCAGATCGGTGGTGGTGGGGACTCCGGTTACATCCTTGCCAAGCGCGAATTTGAGGGGAGACTTGTTGTTCTGGTAGGGGAGGCTGGTTACAAGCTCGAGCATGGACACCATGCTGGTTTTTAGATTCGGAACTTCAATGCCAACATAACCCTTGCCAGGAACCGGTGCCTGGATGCGAATTCGGGAAGCCTTGAGTGCCATCGCCAGATCATCCCCCAGGCGGGTAATATTACTTACCCTCACTCGCGTTCGCCCGTTGCGGCTTTCGTTGTATTCCGGTTCCACTCCAAACATCGTGATTGCAGGACCGCGCCTGATTTCGACGACCTTACCTGGCGCGTTAAAGGAGCGCAAGGTTTCTTCGATCACCCGCGCCTTGTCCTCATCGGATTCCTCGTCGACAGGAGCAGTCTGGACTGGATTAAGGATCTCTTCCGGTTCAGGCAGTACCCAGGTTTTTACAGGTGTGCCTGCCTCACTCGTCATCGCGCTGGAGACGGATGAACTGACAACAGGCTCGGTTGAACCAGTCTGATGCGTCACGCCTTCTAATTCTTCAGCCTCATTGATCTCTTGCAGTCCTTCAGCCTTCCGGTGGCGTTCTTCCGCTTTTTTGCGCAGGAAATCGGCGAATCTTGAATGACTGTGCTTGAATTTTTCCGCCAGCCAGCTCACAAGGTCCGACATGGAAAGATCAATCAAGAGTACCAGGGCAACAAGCAGCCAGGCAGCCAGAACGATTATAGTGCCGGCTTTGCCCAAGCCAGTTTCCAAAGCACGATAGATCCCGCCGCCGAGGATTCCGCCACCAGCAGGGGTTGACACGCTGCCAAAACTGACATCCAGCAATTGGAACCAGGTAAGCAGGTTGAAAAAGATCAGCACCACTCCGACAACCCTTTCGGAGGATACTCCCGGGAACCTGTCCATCTTTGAGAGCAAGAACCAGGCACCAATCAGTAGCAGAACAAGCGGTAAAGCGTACGCTCCCCAACCGATCCAACGCCGCAATAAGTTCGTCCAAATTAGGGTGAGACCGCCGGAATTAGCGGTCAAAAGGCTCACAAGGGTAATCAAGCCAATGACTATCATTACGATTCCAGCAATATCCACTTTACGTTCAGCTGAAAGGGGTGTTGGAGCTGGCTGGGTAATCTTTTTGCGGGGAGCTGCAGTTTTGGTAGTAACAGGATTCTTTGAACGGGAAGCCTGGGGGCTGTTTTTTCTGGCACGGCTTGGCGTTCTGTTCGGGGTGCCCGATTTCTTTTTGCTTCCAGTATTTTTTTTGGTTTTACTCGTTGCTGTACTCCGCGCCATTGCGATACGACTCACTTTCCTTTGCTCTTCGAATTATAGCATGCGGATTTTAGTCTCTGTTATGGCTTTGCTAACGCTCAGGGATTATTTCAAAACTCCCATGAGGTTTGGTGTAGGTTTGG
>WOZA01000147.1:0-4333 GCA_011620505.1 Anaerolineaceae bacterium | reverse complement strand
TTGCTAACGCTCAGGGATTATTTCAAAACTCCCATGAGGTTTGGTGTAGGTTTGGCTTGCTTAATCGTATAAAACGGTTATAATCCAGATGTAATTGAAACTTTCTAATTAAAAACCCTGCCATCCCTCTAATACATTCCTTGATAATTAAATGGAAATTGTGCTGCTTTAGTCTGTTAGAATTATCGGTCCCTGAAGTTCAGTGCGGGCTTTGTGAGAGGGCGGAAACGATGGCAAAAGGTGATGAGTGAAACATGGATATATTTGAACTCGAAAAGAAAACTGTCAAAGAACTTTCAATAATTGCTAAAGATCTCAATATCCCAAATTCAAACAAGCTTAAACGTGAAGGGCTGATCATTAAAATTGCTCAAGCACTTGGAGAAGCCGAAGGTCTCGAGATGCGCGGTGGCGTGCTTGAGATCATGAATGAGGGCATCGGCTTTTTGCGCGCGAACTATCGCATCGGTGCGGATGATGTGTATGTTTCGCAGGCGCTGTTGCGCCGTTACGAGTTGCGATCGGGCGATCTTGTTATCGGGCATGTCAGACCGCCGCGTGAATCCGAGCGCCACCACGGCTTGCTCAAAGTGGAATCCATCAACGGATTGACTCCTGATGAAGCCCGCAAACGCCCAAAATTCGAAAACCTGACGCCAATTTTCCCTAACAAACTTCTTAGCCTGGAGTATGACCCGCTCAATTTGGCCACCCGCATGATCAACCTGGTGGCTCCAATCGGCGGCGGGCAGCGTGCCATGATCGTTTCACCGCCAAAAGCTGGCAAGACCACTATCCTGAAGGATGTCGCCAATGCCATCAGCGTCACCAATCCCCAAGTTCGCCAGATTATGTCGCTGATTGGTGAGCGTCCTGAAGAAGTGACCGATATGGACCGATCCGTGGAAGCTGAGGTGATTGCCAGTACTTTTGACGAGCCTGTGAATGCCCATGTGCGCATGGCAGAAATCTCGCTGGATCGCGCAAAGCGTTTGGTTGAAAATGGTCTCGATGTAGTTATCCTGATGGATTCCCTCACCCGACTGGCGCGTGCTTACAATATGGTGGTCAATCCCTCCGGGCGCACGCTTTCTGGCGGTATGGATCCCTCCGCGCTGTACCCTCCCAAGCGATTCTTTGGCGCGGCACGCAACCTTGAAGATGGCGGCAGCCTGACGATCATCGCGACCGCCCTGGTGGACACCGGCTCGAGGCTGGACGACGTGGTCTATGAGGAGTTCAAGGGTACTGGCAACATGGAAATGATCCTTTCCCGCCGTCTGCAGGAGCGCCGTATCTTCCCCGCGATCGACATCGAGAAATCATCCACGCGACGTGAGGACCTCCTAATGAGCCCTGAAACCTTGCAAAGAGTCTGGTTAATGCGTAGAATGTACTTGCAGATGGTTTCCAACCCTCCCCAGGGAGCTGGCATGGATACCGCCGTCGCCACTGAGGCGATCCTGCAAAAAATGGAAAAAACCAAGACGAATGCGGAGTTCCTGGAGAACCTGGCGGACATGTAAGTTCTGCCGCAAGATTTGAGAGAAAGTTCATGACACAGAAGGATTATTCGAAGGCGCCATCCTCATCGGGGCGCTTCTTGGGGGCTATTGGCTGGATTGTAGCTGCTGCTATTTGTGCTGGTCTGATTTCATTCCTGTTCTGGCAACCCGAAATCGCCAAGTCGATGGCGAACTACCAAAAAGGCAGCGACGTTGGAACCTTGCCCGCAGATGATCCAGCGGTGCTGGACGTGCCATTGCCATCTTTCTCACCAACTGAAGAGGTAAACGGGTTGGTCCGTGATTCGGATCCCAACACCGAGATTTCCGCTGAATACCGCACAACCCCCATCAGCTATACTGTCCAAAGCGGCGATTCCGTTTGGGGCATTGCTGAAAAGTTCGGTCTGACCGTCGAATCAGTGCTCTATGCCAATTTTGACATCCTGCAAGATCAAGCGGATAACCTGATGCCCGGGCAGACGCTCACCATTCCACCCACGAACGGCATTCTGCACACCTGGCGCAGCCGCGACAGCCTTAGTTCTGTAGCTTCGCGTTATGGTGCGGATATCCAGGATATCCTGTTGTTTGTTGGCAATGATCTTGACCTTGCCAATCCCCAGATCACCCCGGGCACGGTCGTGATGGTGCCAGGTGGAAACCGGGAATTGATTAACATATCCTTTGCTGGAGTGACCACGGATGATCAAGGCAATCTCATTAGCGGTTTCTCCGGACCGGGGGCTTGTTCACTCGCGGGTGTGGGGCTGATGGGGAATGGTTTCTTCATCTGGCCATCAGCGGTGCACATGATATCGGGTAACCATTTCGGTCCGGGACATAACGGTATCGACATCGGAGCTGGAATTGGCTCGGCGTTATTCGCTGCAGATAGCGGCACAGTCGTTTATGCCGGCTGGCTCAATGGTGGTTATGGCAATTTTGTCATGATTGATCACGGCAATGGATTCTCCACCTGGTATGAACACCTGGAAAACATCCAGGTCAATTGTGGTGATAACGTCTTCCAGGGCAGCGTGATCGGCACAGCGGGTTCCACCGGCAATTCAACTGGCGCTCACCTGCATTTTGAGATCCGTTATGGCGGAATGCCGAAAAACCCCTGGGACTATCTTCCTTAGCAGTGATATAATCCCTGCGCGCCCCAGTGGCTCAATGGACAGAGCGAGGCACTCCTAAC
Source organism: Anaerolineaceae bacterium (assembly GCA_011620505.1). Lineage (GTDB taxonomy): Bacteria > Chloroflexota > Anaerolineae > Anaerolineales > Anaerolineaceae > Mesolinea. Next base: position 1,624 of record WOZA01000147.1, on the reverse strand, counting down.
GCCTAGGTTGGGGGTTCGATTCCCTCCTGGGGCATAAAAAAACCACCTGAATGGTGGTTTTTTGCTTGATATGGAAAAGGGTTTGTATGCCTAATCCTCCAGGTCGTCAAAGTCAACAAAATCACTGGCATGCTCACTGTCAATCTCGCGCCTGACCCACAGCAGAAGCACATCGCCTTCCTCCACGGTGAGTGCCCGGGCAGCAATGATGGGGTCTTCCTTACGGAGACCGACTTCATCCTTATATTCAAGGAACATGGTCTGCCTGGCTTCCCAGGCGGTCTTGCAGCGCTCCAGGAGCTTGTTGCTGTCAAAGGTGCGCAACGTGGTCAGAAAGGTGTCGTAGAGGTACGGACCTTCCAATATGCCGACTGCCCAATTGAGTTCTTCTCTGTGCTCAGCGTCACCTGTGAGTCTCTCAAAAACAGGAGTCGGTCCTTCGATAATGGTAATTTTGTTATTCATAGTCGCGCAAAATCTTACCACATTGTTTGACCAAGGTAAAAATCAGGACCGGCAAAAGGCTGGTCCTGATTTGAATAGGTGTGTGTCTTTTAATTAGCGGTTGTGCTGTTCCAGAACCAGTTATATGCATACCAACCACCCGTTTTTGCCTGCAGACGGATGGCAATGCGACTATAACCAGCCAGTTCAGCTGGAATATTGAACGTGGCCGACATCTTGCCACCTTCGCCGCTGCTGAAAGTGCCAGCTTCGGTACCGCCGATCCCCATAGTCCACATCTTGCCCATGAGAACTGTGAATTCGGTGTTTGCCGGGAAGTTATCACCTTCCACTGAGACGGTTTTGTCTTTTTCAACAGCAACGATATTGAAGTACGGAACCTTGACAGCTGGAACAGGTGTGCTGGTTGGGGCAGGGGTGGAGCTTGGGGTTGGCTCAGGGGTCACCACAACGCCACCAGTCACGTTCCAGAACCAGTTGTAGGCATAATAGCCGCCGGAAGTGCTTTCAAGGCGGATTGCGACGCGTTCGTGATCTTTGAATTCCTCTGGAATATTGAAAGTTGCCTCAAATGCGCCTGTGTCACTCGAAGTAAGCTTACCCACTTCTACGCCCTCGATACCGCGAGTCCACATCTTGTTCATCATGGCCACAAATTCAAGATTCTTCGGGAAATTAGTTGCGGTGATTGTTACAGATTTGCCAGGATCAACCGACTTGATCATGATCGTCGGAGTAATCTCCGGGACCTGGGTTGGGGCGGGGGTCGTCGTTGGGGCAGGAGTCGTGGACGTGGGGGTCACGGTTGGCCAGGTGCCATTCGCCTGGTCGTTCCAGAACCAGTTGTAATAGTAATAACCACCCGTCAGGCTTTCAATGCGAATCGAAATCATCGCCCGACCTTTCAGCGCAGCCGGAATATTGAAGGTTGCTGACATGGATCCACCGGCGCCAGAATTGAAGGTGGCAACTTCGATACCGCTTTCACCACGGGTGTTATATTCGCCCATCAGAACCTTCCAATCCAGATTCTTGGGCAAATCCTGAGTCAAAATAGTTACTGACTCATCTTTCTTAACTTCGCTGATTGTAAAACTTGGGTATGCTGCCTGAGCTTTGCTAATACCAATCATTGTTGGAAAAAGCACGGTCAGCAGTA
>WOZA01000122.1 GCA_011620505.1 Anaerolineaceae bacterium | reverse complement strand
TAATGAGAACGAATGTCGAAGCCGCTGAATTCTCCCGTGGCAGGACTGTAGTGGTATTTGACATCCCGCACAAAAGCAGCACCCGGGCCCTGGTATAGGGCAGTCAAAAGCTCCTGCAGGCTTTCAATATTCCCTTCTGCCAGCACCTCAACCGTTCCTTCTGCCAGATTGCGTACCCAACCGTTTAAGCCCAACTCCACTGCTTGCTGCAAAACGAAGAACCGAAAGCCCACCCCCTGCACTCTGCCGTAAACGATTGCGTGCAGGCGTTGGTTTGCGGGTTGGGTGAGGGCAGGTTCACTCACAAATCCTCTTCGTCATCGGGGTCGTCGAGCGTGTAGCTGTCGTCCAGGCTGCCGTCTGAATCATCTTCATCCTCATCGATGTAACGCAGCCATTCTTCATCAGTGAAGGCTTTCAGCTCATCGTATTCGTCGTCCTCTTCGTTTCCGTCCTCGTCGTCTTCCGACGGCTCATCGTATTCGTCGTCCTCATTGTCCAAATCGTGGTCGTGGTCTAATCCAACTTCCATCAATTCAAAGTCAACAACGTCGTTGGTGAAATTGAGCATATCCAACGCCTCTTCCAGGAGGTTGGCTTCTTCGTCATCGTCTGTCTTTGCAAGCAGCTGTTCGAACTTTTCTTCGATACCCTCGCCGCCGATCTGCGAAAGCGCCCATATCAACTCACTGCGGACATACTCATCCTCTTCGCGGTCGAGCTCTCTCAGCAGGCGAGCCCTGGCAGCACTCAACGCCAGCTCACCCGCGGCATGGATTGCCTGGCCTCTGACTTCAGGATTCTCGTGGTCAAGCTGCTCCAGCACCAGCGGTTCCCACTGGTTGTCTGCCGATCTGCCCATGGCAAACAGGGCGCTCTCCAACCATTCGTCGCTGTCTAAAGCGGATGCGAGGCGCAGCAGCGGGGCTACTTCCTCGCGGCTGGAATAACCAAGGGACTCCAGGGCTCTGCGCTGCACCAGGTCGGAAGGATCCCGGGCGTAAGCCAGCAGCAGCGCGTCTTCAATCTCGTGATGGATATCAGGATTCAGTTCCTCAAGCTCCCCAAGGTGGACGTAAAAACCCAGCGCGTTGGCTGCAGCAGCCCGCACGAATTCAGTTTTGTCACCATCAGACAGAAGCTTCAGGAAGACCGGAACAAGCTTGGGGTCTTCTGCTTCCAAAAGCAGACTAATTCCGCTTACCTGGCAGTCCGCATCGTAATCTTCGAGGGCAATTCGCCCAATATCCTCAAACATCAGCAGGTTATCATGCTCGAAGAGTTCTATCAGGTCCTGCAAAATTGCTCTTCTGCGCACCACGGGTATGCTTTGCCAGGTACTGGCAAGCAGCTGGCGATCTTCGGATGGCATATCCGAGAATTGGTATAGAAGGCGTGCTGGAAATGGCTTTTCCAGGTCCATCAACGCTTTGATTAGGTCATGAATTGAGCTTGGGGAGTCCATGTCAGCTCCTTAGGGGATCGGGATCGGATTTACAAAATCGCGAACAGTAATAAAGACCATCAAAAGCATCAGGAGGAAGAAAAATGCCGAATTGACCGCGTTGGCAACCTGCGCCGGGATGCGTTTGCGTGTTATTGCTTCAATCAGCAAAAAGAAGATTTGCCCGCCATCGAGCGCCGGGATTGGCAGCAAATTGGTGATGCCGATTGCAATGGAGAGCATCGAAACCAGTGAGAGGCGTGTGATTGGTAAAACCTCGTTGGCTACTTCTGCGTTGGTCTGATCGATCTCGGCAGCATTTGAAAACAAGTCGTAAATGCCTTTAATCCCAATGACACGTGCCTCGCCTGGGGCAAACTGGCCTCTGAGGTAGTTAACAGGCATCGAAACAGTCACCCTTACCTGTTCCCAGAAAGTTTTAAACGCCATGCCAATACTTTGTCCAAAATTGAGTTCCATTTCCGGATGAGACATCACGAAGCCAATCGCGCCCTGTCCTTCAGGCGGATTCTGGCGGGGAATCACCACTCCCGTATGTTCTACACCATCGCGGGTGTAGGTGAGGGTGACTTCTTGCTCGAGGTACTTTTGGGTGGCAGCAACCATCGCGTCAGCCGAATCGATTGGTTCATCTCCCAATTTGGTGATGATATCGCCAGGCTGCAGCCCAATCATCTGGGCAGGGGAATTGGGGGCAACTTCCATCACCAAAACCTTGCTGGTATCGACTGGATTGACCACATTGTAGAGGAAAATCAGCAGCAGAATACCAAGCACAAAATTCATTGTGGCGCCGCCAATCAGGATCAGGACCCGCTTCCATTTGGGCGCTGCCAGCATTCCGCCGGGTTCACCGTCGTCTGTTTCGCCTTTTAGGCGCACAAAACCGCCAAAGGGAATCCAGTTGAGCGTGAAGTCCGTACCTTTCCTGGTAAAGAGTTTCACCAGGCGGGGCGGGTAGCCGAAACCAAACTCTTCCACGTCCACCCCCACCATTTTTGCAATCAAAAAATGTCCGAACTCGTGCACAAACACGATCAACCCGAACACAAATATGAACTGAATGATCAAACCAAAGTTTAGCATAAACGTACTCCTTGATCGGAATTATACCTATTTTGTGGGTTGGGGTTTGTTGGAAAGCTATTAACTTTCGACAATGCAACTCTTCGAAACATCTGAAAACCTCGGGTAAAAAAGCTAACGCGGATGGCTCAGACAACAGGGTATAATTTGACCCATGCCTGTCATTGTCTCCCTGGATATCGAAACAACCGGTTTGGACCCCAAAAACGACTCAGTCATTGAGATCGGCGCGGTGAAATTCAACGAAAACCGCGTTTTGGATGAGTTTTCCACCCTGATCAACCCCCGCAAGCCGATCAATTCCTTTATCGCCAACCTGACTGGCATCACGAATGCCATGGTCATGAATGCCCCTTTGCTTGCGGATATCTACCCGGAGCTGGAGAGCTTCATCGGCGATTATCCCATCCTTGGGCAGAATGTCGGCTTCGACATCAGCTTTTTCCAGCGCTATGGCGGCTTAAAGAAAAATCCGGTAATCGACACCTACGAGATGGCAGCGGTTCTGATGCCTTCGGCGCCGCGCTACGGCTTGGGCTCGCTCTGCTACCAACTGGGGGTTGTGCTTAGCGAGGCTCATCGTGCCATCAACGACGCCCGCGCGACCATGGGCGTATACAATAAACTTTACGAGAAGCTTGGGCAACTGCCCATTGACCTGATTGCTGAGATGGTCAAGCAAAGCCAGGGCTTGGGTTGGGCGGCGGAATTGCCCTTCCGCTGGGTCCTGCAGGAGTTGATCCAGCAGGGCATCCAGCCAAAACGCGTGCTGGACCAGGAAGGCGGGCTGCTCTTCGAGTTTGGCAAACCCGTGCGGACGAAGCCGCTCCAGCCGGTCACGGAGCTTCAGCTGATCAATGTTGATGACCTCGCTGCAGAACTGGAGCCCGGCGGGGCTTTCTCACAGCACATCGAAGGCTTCGAACACCGTTCGCAGCAGGTGGAAATGCTCCGGGCGGTTGGAAATGCCCTCAACAAAGGTCAGCACCTGATGGTCGAAGCTGGCACCGGCACCGGCAAATCCTTGGCTTACCTCATCCCCGCGGCTGCCTGGGCGCTCACCAACAAAGAACGGGTTGTCATCTCCACCAACACCATCGCCCTGCAGGATCAACTGGTTAAAAAGGACATCCCTGACCTGGTCGAAGCCACCGGTTTGGACATCCAGGCGGCGGTGCTAAAAGGGCGCGGCAACTACCTTTGCCCGCGCCGTTTCAACGCCATGCGGCGGCGCAAGCCGGAAAACCTCGATGAACTGCGTGTGATGGGCAAGGTGCTGGTATGGCTGCAGAGCAGCCAAAGTGGCGACCGCAGCGAACTGAACCTGAACGGCATGCCCGAACGCCTGATCTGGAGCCGGATTTCGGCGGAGGATGAAGGCTGTAAACTTGAAAACTGTCTCAAACGTACCGGCGGACGCTGCCCCTTCTACAAGGCGCGCATGGCTGCCGAAAGCGCTCATATCCTGGTGGTCAACCATGCCCTTCTGCTGGCAGACGCCGCCACTGAAAACCACGTTTTGCCTGCCTATAACTACCTCATCATCGATGAAGCGCACCATCTCGAAGCTGCCACCACCGACGCCATGGCTTACCGGCTGCGCGCTCAGGACGTCAACCACCTGGTGCGAGACCTCGGCAGCCCGGAACAGGGTCTGATGGGGCGGCTGCTTTCCGCTGCCCATGCTCTATTGAAACCTTCAGACCTGGCAGAACTCACCAAACTCGTCGCCGAAGCCACCGACCGCGCTTTTCGCTTTGACACGGAAATGACGGCTTACTTCCGCGCCCTGGACAACCTCTTGCTGGAGCTGCGCGAGGGCAAACCCATCGGCACCTACCCCCAACAGACGCGCATCCTCAGCACCGTCCGCACCATGCCCGCCTGGCTGGATGTGGAGATCAGCTGGGAGCAGGCCGCCAGCGACCTGGACGCACTCCTGAAAATTCTCAGGCAGATCCGCGAAGTGCTGCGGGGCTTGGAATCGATGGAGAGCGAAGACGCTGAAGACCTCCTCGGCACCCTGGCGATGTTCAACCAGAACCTCAGCGAGATCCGCGAGAAGGTTGAAAGCCTGACGATGGACCCACAATCCGACCAGATCTACTGGGTCGAGCTGGATCCGCTGCAGGGTCGCCTCACTCTGCAGATTGCGCCGCTGCACATTGGCGGCTTGATGGAGAAATACCTCTGGCACGAGAAAGCCAGCGTCATCCTGACCTCAGCCACCCTCACCACCCACGGCGAGTTTGACTACCTGCGCAGGCGCCTGAACGGGGAAGACGCCGACGAACTGACGGTCGGTTCCCCGTTCGACTACGAACACGCCGCCCTGGTTTACCTCCCAACCGACATCGTCGAGCCGAACGACAGCTATGGTCATCAGCGTACCATCGATGAAGCGGTCACCCGCCTGGCGGTCGCCATCGGTGGGCGCATGCTGGTGCTTTTCACCTCCTACGCCCAACTGCAAAAGACCTCCAAAGCCATCCAGGCACCCCTGGCAAAGCACGACATCACCGTCTTTGAGCAGGGCGAGGGTGCCTCTGCCACCGCGCTGCTCGAAACCTTCAAGACCACTCCCCGGGCTGTGCTTTTGGGCACGCGCGCCTTCTGGGAAGGCGTGGACGTCCCCGGCGAGGCGCTCTCGGTGCTGGTGATCGCCAAACTGCCCTTTGACGTTCCCAGCGACCCGATCATCGCTGCCCGCGCGGAGAGCTTCGACGATCCCTTCAACGAGTACAACCTCCCGGAGGCCATTCTACGCTTCAGGCAGGGCTTTGGCCGCCTGATCCGCACCCAGACCGACCGCGGCGTGGTGGTGATCCTCGATAAGCGCGTGATCACCAAGCCTTACGGCAAGCTGTTCCTGGAATCGCTGCCCAAGTGCACCGTCATCCAGGGCGGCATCGCCAACCTGCCCGAGAAAGCCGCCCGCTGGCTCGGCATCTGAGCCGCTTACCCACCCTCCCCCCACTCTCGTTCCTTGTAGGGAAAGGGCCTGCCCTTTCCATATGACATTGGAGTCGAGGCGTCCCGCGGGGGGAGGCTTTGTTCGGTCATTGACCCTACGGTTCCCAACCACCTCAAGGGTTTAAATCCTGCGGTGATCGAAACCTGAACCTAACACCCCGGTTGACGCTCGCTAAAAAATCGTGATAATATCGTTTTATGTATCTTAAAGGAAGTAAATTATCTCTGAGCAAGAAGCGCAGGCAGGTGAACCCCTGGCTGCTGACGTTTCTGCTCATTTCCATTGGCGCGCTTGTCTACCTGAACCTGGTGGTGGTGCCAATGATGGACCCACCCTTCGTGCCCACGCCCACTCCAACGCGCGATCCGCAGTCTTTTGTCGAGGAAGCCGACGCGCTTGCGGCTGAAGGCAAGTACCTCCAGGCGATCGAGGCTTACCAGGGCGCGATCAACGCCGATCCGCAAAATATCACCAACTACCTCAAAATCTCGCGCTTGCAGATCTACACCGATCAGCTGGTGCAGGCGCAGGTGAACGCGCAGAACGCCATCCTGCTCGACAATACCGAGTCCGATGCCTATGCCCTCTCCGGCTGGGCGAAGGGCTTCCAAAAAGAATACCTGGACGGCGAAGCCGATGCCAGGCGCGCCATCGAGCTCAATCAGAACAGCGGTCTGGCGCATGCCGTTCTTGCCTACATCCTTGCCCTGCGGGTCGAAGCCGGCATGCAGGAGCTCGACACCATCGATCTTGCCATCGAGGAATCGCGCACTGCCCTGGCGCTTGAGCCCAACCTCCTCGAGGCGCATTGGGCGCGCGGTTACGTCCTCGAGATCACCAGCAACTACGAGGAAGCCGTCACCGAGCTCGACGCCGCTATCGCCATCAACCCCCACATTGCCCAGGTGCACATGGCTTTGGGGCGCAACCTGATCAACACCAACGAGCTCGACCGCTCCGTCTTCGAATTCACCAAGGCCTATTCCCTCAACCCCACCGACCCCACCCCAAACCTGTTTATCTCGCGCGTCTACGGCATGCTGGGCGAGTGGGATAAGGGCATCCAATACGGCAGCCTGGCTCTGCGCGACGGTCCGCAGGACCCTCAGCTTTATTCCAACCTGGGCACGCTCTACTACCGCAAGGGGCAGTACAACCAGGCGCTGCCCTACCTCGAAACCGCCGTGCGCGGCGGGACCTCCGAGGATGGGCAGGTCGTGGAGGGCATCCCCCTCTCGTATGACACCGGCGTGATTGAACTTTACAGCCGTTATGGGCTGGCTTTGGCGCGCATCAACCGCTGCAATGAAGCGGTCACCGTGGCAAACGCGCTGCTGCAAAACGTGGCGGATAACGTCGACGGCGTTTTCAACGCCAATGAGATCATCAAAATCTGCGAGGAAAACCTCCTCAATCCGCCCACAGCCACGCCTGCCCCCACTCCAACGATTGTCACCGGACCAACAGCCACCCCCACCCCCTGACCCCGGGCGGATTTTCGCATGTACATCGACGAACGCAAGGACCTCTTCCGCAATTCGGGCAACCGCTCGAACCCCTACCGCATCATGCTCATCCTGCTGGTGATCGTGGTGCTCGTCGCCGTCCTGCGCGACTATGCCAGCGGCGAGATCTGGCCGCCATTCGTCCCCACCCCCACGCCCACCCGCACGGTCAACTCCTTCATCACCGAAGGCGAAACCCACTTCCAGGCGGGCGACCTCGCAAAAGCGATCGAATCCTTCAACAAAGCCCTGGTCCTCGAGCCCAACAACACCGCCGTGCGCGTGGAACTCGCGCGCATCCTCACCTACTCCTCCAGCAGCCTCACCACCGATCAGGAACGCCGCGACAGCCTCAACCAGGCCCTGGCTGTGATCGACATTGCCAGGCAAGCCGAACCGACCAATGCCGACGTGCTTGCGGTGCGCGCTTTCGTGCTCAGCTGGCTTTCCAACCCCTCCTTGTCGGGGGAAATGTCCGAAGACTACCTCAACCAGGCGGAAGCCGAAGCCCTGGCAGCCATCCAGCTGGACCCCACCAATGCCCTCGCCAAAGCCTACTACGCCGAAGTGCTGATCGACCAATACAAACTGACACAGGCGCAGGACTACATCGCCCAGGCTCGCGAAAACGGCGAGCACCTGATGGATGTGCGCCGCGTGCAGGCCTATATCTATGAAATCCTCGGCGAATACAACCTCGCCATCGAGTGGTACCAAAAAGCCATCGAGGTTACGCCCAACCTCACCTTCCTCTACATCCGCGCCGGCGTGCTCCACCGCTACCTGCGCCAGTACGATATCGCCCTCGAGCTCTTCGAAAAAGCCGTCAACCTCAACCAGCAGCTCGGCATCCAGGACCCCATCCCCTACATGGCCATCGCCAACACCTACATCCGCCAGGGTGAAGCCATGGCAGCCTCGCGCAATGCCTATCGCGCCCTCGAGATCAACCCCTACAACCCCGACACCTACGGTCAGGTGGGCGTCATCTATCATCGCGCGCGCAACTACGAGGGCGCCATCTTAGCCCTGCGCTGCGCCGTGGAAGGCTGCACCGCCGAGCAGACCTGCCTGGCGCGCGAGGAAGACCCCTGCGAATCGCAGATCGAGACCAGCCCGCTGCCGCTTTCCGACTCCACCGTGCTCTACTACTACACCTACGGCTCCGTCCTGGCAGGTCTGCACCGCGATGGGCTGGACGACTACTGCGATACTGCCGCGAGGATCTTCCAGCAGATTCGCGCGATGTATTCGGATGATGAGACCATCATGGCCATCGTCATCCCCAGCGAGAACATCTGCCGCATCAGCCCGGGCGAGACGTACCCCACCGCCACGCCGCTGCCGACAGTAGAGGGCACGCCCACTCCCGCGCCAACCGAAACCCCCTTCGTCATCCCCACCCCGACGCCTACGCCGTAATTTTCATATTTGCCCCCCTCGATTGCATTGACCCCCTCTCAAGAGGGGGAATTAAAGGGGGTGGAGTTGTAGGCCGGATTGCGCTGCCAGCCCCGTGTATTTTTGCGGGGTTCAATCCGGCAAATAAGGGGGAACTAAAGGGGGTGGAGTTCGTCCGTGA
>WOZA01000119.1 GCA_011620505.1 Anaerolineaceae bacterium | reverse complement strand
AGAACTATGGCTTTTTTAATAAATATGTGGAGTAAAAATAATGATCAAACAAGCAATCTTCGCCGGTGGATGTTTTTGGGGTATGGAAGCCAAATTTAAGCATCTACAGGGTGTGGTAAATACAATGGTCGGCTATACCGGCGGGCATACCGAAAATCCAAGCTACCGGGATGTCTGCAGAGATCTGACTGGCCATGCTGAAGCGATTCAAATCGAATACGACGCCGAGAAAATTTCCTACAAAGATCTGCTGGAAGCCTTCTTCAGTTTTCATGATCCCACTTTGTGTGAGTCCAACAGCCGAAGTTTTGCTTCTCAATACCGCTCTGCGATTTTCGTTGCCAACGAGGAAGAGCGGGAGACCGCTGAGCAAGTAATTGCCTTCCTGAACAATTCGGGTGAGTACGAATGCAAAGTCATAACCGAGATCTGCGACGCTGGCGTTTTTTACCCGGCCGAGGATTATCATCAGGATTATTATGAAAAGCACCAGGTAAAGCTGATGGACGAATGCGGTTGCTAAGACTTACCCGCGAGGGGGAATTAACAGTTATAATTTTGGTATGACAAACGAAAATGAAACTTCAAACGACCTGAAAGAAAAACGGATCGCAATATTAATTGATGGCGATAACGCCCAATCTGCTTTGATCGAGCAAATCGTGGTTGAGGCGGGCCGTTTTGGTAATGCGACCATTCGACGCATCTATGGGGATTGGACATCCTCCAGCATGAAATCCTGGAAAGATACGCTCAATTCCTTTGCATTCCAACCCTTCCAGCAGTTTACCTACTCAGTAGGCAAGAACTCGACTGACTCTGCCATGATCATTGATGCCATGGATATCCTGCACAACAACCTGGTGGACGGGTTTTGCTTGATTTCGAGCGACAGCGATTACACCCGCCTCGCCACCCGCATCCGTGAAAGCGGCAAGTTGGTGGTCGGCATTGGCAAACAGATGACCCCACGCGCATTTGTCTCAGCCTGCGACGTGTTCATCTACACCGAAAACTTGGTCGAACGCGAACGCGAAAAGAAGAAACTTGCTGCGCGCCAGCAGACGTCCGCCAAACTTTCCGAAACGGAAGCAAAACTGATCGATAACATCAACCAGGCGATTGAAATGGTTGGCACGGATGACGACGGATGGTGCAAGCTTTCCGAAGTTGGCACAGCCCTTCGGCGCATCGACCCGGGCTTCGATCCGCGCACCTATGGCGCAAAACAGCTTGCCACTTTAGTGCGAGCCAGAAAAGCTTACTTCGATATCAAAAAGCAGACAGGCAAATCCATCATCCTGATTCGCTCCAAAGAAGAAGATTAACAGAAAGCCACTGTGAGGTGGCTTTTTCTTTAGTATTCTTTTATATGAGGGCAATGATGTAAATCTATTAAAATGAGGCATCCCAAGGCTATAATTCCATTACCAACATAAAGGAAATAACATGCTCCAGGAAAAAGAACTCACGCAACCTGTCGACCTTTGTCTGCCAAATGGGAGGTTAAACCCGCTGGCTGTTGGTTGGTCGCGCCAGCCACTGCAGAACTGCCGGCTCTATGGGCACCCGTTGCGCAAAAAACGCTGGAACTACTGGTGCATCACCAGCCCCACCCACCTGTTCTCGGTCACTTTGAGCAATGTGGATTATGCCGGCCTGCCTTTTGTTTACTTCCTTGATTTTGAGACCGGTGAATTCATCGAAAAGACCATCATCACTACTCTCGGCAAAGACATGCAGCTTGGCGACAGGGTGCCTGATGATGCAAGCTACGCGGGGAAAGGCTGTCAGATCAGTATGCGTAGTGGTGTAGGTGGAGTGCGGATGCTGGTGGAGATCGCTGATTTCGGAGGTAAAAAGCTTCATGCGGAATTCCAAATCACAGAACCGGAAAATCATGAAAGCCTGAATGTGGTAGTGCCCTGGAGCGAGAAGTTGTTCCAGTTCACGGCCAAGAACAACACTTTACCGACTGAAGGCAAGGTCGTCTTGGATGGAAACCAAATCGTATTTGATCTACAAAACAGTTTCGCTACATTGGATTTTGGGCGCGGCGTTTGGCCTTATAAAGGCTTTTGGAATTGGGCAAGCTTTTCAACCCGCTTGTCAGATGGGCGTACCCTCGGGGTCAACTTTGGGGCGGGTTGGACGGACAACACTGGTTCCACTGAGAATGCGCTGTGCATGGATGGACGCTTAATCAAGCTCAGTGAAGATGTCTCTTTCACTTATTCGACCCAGGATTTCAAAGCCCCCTGGAAGATCCAAACCGCGGAAACCAAGCGTGTGGATTTGACCTTTACTCCGTTTTTTGAACGTATCGCCAAAACCGATATGGCGATCATCCGCTCAGAAGTTCACCAAATGATCGGGCATTTTGATGGAGTTATCATTGGAGAGGGCGGCGAGGAGGTCCAGGTCAGCCAGGCTGTCGGTTGGGCGGAAGACCACCACGCGCGTTGGTAATTACCAACGCTCTCAAGGAATACGAAAAACCGCCGAAGGGCGGTTTTTTTATCAGGCGGAGAGGCAGGGATTCGAACCCTGGGTCGGATTTTACTCCGACAACCACTTAGCAGGCGGCCCCGATCGTCCACTCCGGCACCTCCCCGATTTTAGGTTGATAAGCCTGGCGGAGGAAGTGGGATTCGAACCCACGATAGGTTTCCCTATACCTGTTTTCAAGACAGGCGCCTTGAGCCGCTCGGCCATCCCTCCATAGACGAAACATTCTAACATGAAAAAGGTCCGAATTCAAGCTAAATTTGGCGTCCCCGCGCATGAGAGCTATAAGATAGGAAAGAATTCCTAATCAATTTTTGAACTGGTCACGCGGCTCGGGCTGTTGAAGCGGTACGAAAGCCGTCCAAAGTGCAGGATATCTCCGTGGTGGATTTCAACGCCCTTGGTATCGACTGCCTTAAAATTGACATAGGTGCCTGCAATGGTATGAAAGTCAGTCAGCCGTGTGCGACCATCCGGAAAGGCGTGAATTTCGGCGTGCAGCGGCTCCAGCGCTTCATCGCTGAGGACCAAATTTGCCAATTGCGGATCCTTGCCTATGAGAGTCACTTCCTTAAGAAGCAACAGCGGCTTCTCAGCACAGGGGGTATTGTCGCGGTCGAGTTTGATAAGGCTGCCAAAAGTCTTCAATGGCACAAAACTCTCCGGTTCACCACGGGCGGCTGGCGCTTCGGGCTCGGCGGAATCCGTTTTGGCAGTTCGCTTCTTCAGCCTGGTTGGGATGATGATAATCGCCAGTAATCCGAGCGCTGGCAAGCCAAGACCCAGCCAGAGCCAGGGATTACTTACCAGGGGCTTGGGCTGGTTTGCAGCCAGATCTGACCATGTCAATGCGATGGACTTCATCTCACTGCGTGCTTCAAAACCGAGAGCGTCTTTGAGCGTCAGCTGCAAACTGAGTTTGCTCTGGTCCCGATAGTCGCTGAGGTCGAGCAAAAAATCCCCAAAGGGCGCTGCTTCCCGCTGCTGGACCAGGCTGCCGTTGGCGTACAGGTTGGTGCTGAGCACTTCGCGGGGAAACCCATCCGGGAATTCAATCAATGCCTGGATGGGCAGTTCTGTTGGCTCGATCAGATCATCGCTTCGAATGGTCACCGTTAATTGTTCTGGCAGATTGCTGAAGCTCAGACTCGTCGGCAGAACTTCCAGAGCGACATCCCTCACAGCGGAGGTCAACACTGCTCCTCCGGGAGGTGAGAGGCGCAAGCTGATCTGCTGGGTGCTGCCGGAGCGAACTTCGGACTGCCACGAGGCGGTATAGCGATAACCCTTGCCTTTAAGATAATCGCGTGGGTTGGGGGGGATCTCGCTGCCGCTCAGGATGGTTAGGCTGCCACCCCAGGTTTCACAGACTGCCTGCAGATCGGTTTGATAAGCTGAGCCAATGACCACCGCAGCGGCAGTCATCCAGATATGCACTGGTATGCCGGCTTCGCCTGCTTGATTGATCAGGGCAGTCAGTGCAGGAATCTCAGCCGGCTCGATGTAGGGGGTCATGTAGACCAGCACAGTTTCCTTGGTTGCGGGGCTGCTGGTGAGCATCCTGACCGCATCTTCAAGGCTTTGCAGAGAACTGCTCATCTGCCGCTGGTTTTCCTTGTACCCTTCCAGCGCGTTCTTCCACTCGGTGTAGTTTTCGAGTTGATCGTAATGGATATCCGGGTTGATAAACAGGCTGTAGACGTCCCCAGTGACAGGAGTGAGGTCAGAGCCAAGCTCGCGCATGGCAGAGAGCATGCGGTCATAGTTGCTGTAACCACTGGGATAGGTGAGCACCAGGGTGCGTTCGGGGTTGATCACGAGCCCAAAGTGCACACCAACATACTCACTGGTGAGTGAATCGACAGCAATTTGCTTGTCGTTTTCAATGACAGTGACCTGGCTGGCAGCCAGAGAAGTGTCTTGTTCAAGTCCGCCAGGAATCTTGAAATTCAGTGTCAATTTTGGAAATTCACGCGTGTCGAGATCCTCGATCACCACTTTCTGGGTGGATTCCTGCCCTCCGGCGGGCATGATTGGCTGAACCAAGAGGCCAATAACCAGGCAAAGGATCAAGAAAATGGTCCTGAAAGGAAGTCTGTTCATTCTAAAAGTAGTTTTCTGAATTTGCACGGTTGATATCACAGTCAAGGTAAAAAGCGCCAGAGGCGTTGATTACTACATGAATTTTACCCGAGTCTATCAAAACAGTTGTAAAGAATTGGTTTAGATCAGGCCAAAATGTTCGAAAGCCTTAAAAATGCCGTCGTCTGTCACATCACTTGTCACGTAGTCGGCTACAGCTTTGAGTTCATCCGGCGCATTGCCCATGGCGATGCCAGTCTGACAGTACTGCAGGATTTCGATATCATTGAACGAATCCCCAAACGCAAAAGTATCTTCACGTTTGAGACCGAGTGTGTTGAGCAGAGCGGCGACAGCTGAGGCTTTGGACAGGTTTTTCTGGGTGAAATCCCCAAAGCCCCGGCCTTTTCCGAAGATATTCCATACGCCAAGGCGAAAATAGTCACCAAATTCTTGTTCCAACTCAGTTTTGCTAATTGTTGGCGTCATAACAAAACTGACCTTGTTCACATCGAGATGGTAATGCTGATGGCCAAAAGTCAGTCCGGGAAATGCCCTCAACAAACTTTCTGCGGCTACTTCCTGGGAAACTCCAAAAAAGCGGGCAGTTTCACTCAGAAAGTAGCGATTACCATAGAGCCCGCTGTTACTTTCTTCGTAAAGGCCAAGCTTTCGGTCTTCAAAGTAAGAAAAGACGCGGCTGATTTGGGCTTCGGGGATGGGGCTTTCGAAAACAATCTTTCCGTCAAATTCGGCATAGGCTCCTTCACCTGCAATCATGCCATCAAATCCAAGCTCTAACAACCAGGGGTAGATGGCGGGCTTGCTGCGTCCGGTTGAGATCAGGAGTTTGTGCCCGCGTGCCTGCGCGAGTTGGAGCGCTTCCCTGGCGGAATCGGGAAGTTTTTGCGTATAGTCGATGAGAGTGCCATCAATGTCGAGGAAAATGATCTTTTCTGAGCTCATGGTTTACCCTTCAGCGGTCGATGATAACACAGACAAGGTAACAAGGCATATGTGATCAGTAAACAGCTTGGTAATTGTGACCTTTTACTATTTCTCACGCGAAAGCAGATAGTAGGGCAAGGCTACTCCCCAGATACCCCCCAGCAGGTTACCGAGGGTGCTGAGAAGAATATTGTAGAAATACCCGCCCAGGCTGAGCCCTTCCTTGAAAGGACCAAGCATGGCAGAGGTAAGCAGGGTCATGTTTGCGACACTATGCTCGAAGCCCGCGGTGATGAAAATGAACAGGCACCAAAAGATCATGATCAGTTTGGCGGTTTCGGACTTGAGCCGGAAGGTGCACCAGACTGCCAGGCAGACCAGGATGTTGCACAGCACCGCGCGTGTGATCAGCGCGATTATCGGCAGGTTCATCTTTGCTTGAGCAACAGTTGCCATAAACTCACCCACAGCACCATCCGCAAGACCTGTGGCGGAGAAAAGAACCGAAAGCAGGATTGCACCCAGCCAATTGCCGAGCATGCACATTGAGAGTACTTTCAACCCTTCAGCAAGCGAAACGCGGCCAGAGAGGATGCCACTGCCGATAACGAAGTGATTGCCTGTGAAGAGCTCCGCGCCGGCAAAAACAACCAGGCTCAGGCCTCCCGCGAAGGTCAGCCCGGATACCAGCCGGCTGAGGCCGGAACTCGCAGTGAGAGCAGCTGCAGTATTGCTGAGGATGACGCCAAAACCGATGAAAACACCTGCAAGAACCGATGCCAGCAGGTAAGCCCAGGGCCTGGTTTTCAGTAGATCGGTCTTGCTGCGTGCTGCAGTGGCAACAGCCTCAAATTCTTGTGAATACATAAGACACCTCGCTCGAATAGTTTCTCAATTTTACTCCGGGCGAGGTGAAAACGAATTAATTAAGCTGAATTTCGAGGTGTGTCCTGCTTGAACAGTATGTCTGCAAAAGCAGCGTCATTCTCCATGACGTGTTTGGCGTAAGGACAGGTGGGGAAGATCTTGACCCCTTCAGCGCGGGCAGTATCTGCCAGCGTATTAACGAGATTGCGGGCGACGTTGGAACCGCGATACTCCGGTTCCACCGATGTGCGATCAGCATTCCAGTAATCCTTTTCCACTATGTAATGGATTTCTCCGACTGCCTGACCTTCTTCAGTGGCAGCAACGATACGGGTTGCCTCGGGCTCATGCGTATAATGAATCTCAGCCATTTTTCCTCCAATTTTTTTCTTTAGTGTAACCCACTCCGAAGCGAAACAAATTGCGAGCTTCTACAAAGACCTGCATTGTTGTACGAACACTTGCAGCGTATCGTTTACAGTTGTAAACTATAAACGATAGAATGAAAGGTACGAAGCATGTCCGAAATCTTAAATATTAGCGAAGCAGAATGGGAAGTGATGCGGGTGGTATGGGCGAGTGGTGAATCCACCAGCCAGCAAATTGCCCTGGTCTTGAATGGAAAGCGCGGCTGGAGCCAGTCGACAGTCAAGACTCTGATTGGCCGGCTGACCAGCAAAGGCTACTTGCAAGCACGAAAAGATGCCCGTCGTTTTGTCTACACCACGCATCTAAAAGAACCCGAGAGCTTGAAGCTTGAAGTTGAGGGCTTGCTGAGCCGGATATGCAGCCGGAAGATACCGAACCTGCTGGCTTACCTGGTTGAGAAAACCCCCATGGTCGCTGAAGACCAGGCGATGCTCATGGAAGTTCTGCGGAATAAGCAGGTAGTAGCGGAAGTTCCTTGCGATTGCTACCCCGGGCAGTGCACGTGCCATTTGCACGCAAGCGGCACTATCCTTTCAAATCATTCCTACGAGGAGAATACCTATGAAAACTAAGACCTTAGCCATTGAAGGGATGACCTGCGCGGCTTGTTCCGCTGCCGTGGAACGGGCAGTGCGCAAATTGCCCGGCGTGACGGAAGCGAACGTCAATTTGACTGCGGAAAACCTGCATTTGCGTTATGACGAATCGCAGGTCTCGCTGGATAGCGTTGTCCAGGCTGTGGACGATGCCGGCTACAAGGCTCTCATTCCATCCCAACATACACAGCTCGAGGTGCACGGGATGACCTGTGCGTCCTGCTCAGCCACGGTGGAAAGGGTGGTGAGCAAGCTGCCCGGCGTGCAGAATGCCAACGTCAACCTGGCTGCCGAGACGCTCACGCTCGATTACGACCCGGCAGAGATTAGTCTGCATCAAGTGGTCAGCGCGGTGGCTGAGGCTGGATATCAAGCGATTCTGCCGGTTGATAACACCATCGAGGAAGAACTTGACCGCAAAAAGGCGCATAAGGCAAAACGCCTGCAAAATTTGCAGCGGCGCTTTACTGTCAGTGCTATTTTGACCGTCCCGCTGTTATTACTATCAATGGGGCCCATGCTGGGGCTGAAGTTGCCCGGACTTTTTGACCCATCCATCAATCCGCTAAACAACGCGCTCACGCAGCTCTTGCTGACCACACCCGTGGTAATCATGGGCTGGTCGTATTACTTCAACGGTTTCCGCAACCTGGTGAAGCTGCACCCCAATATGGACTCATTGATTGCCATCGGTACTGGTTCTGCCTACCTTTACAGCTTGTACGCGCTTTGGCAAATCACCCAGGGTCAATTCCATTTTACACACTCACTTTACTTCGAGTCGGCAGCGGTTGTGTTGACGCTCATCACATTGGGTAAGTTCATGGAAGCCCGTGCCACTGGCAAGACCTCTGAAGCAATCCAAAAGCTGATGGCGCTTTCGCCCAAGAGAGCGCGCGTCATCCGCAACGGGCAAGAGGTCGAAATCGACGCCAGCCAGGTGTTGGTGGGCGATGAGGTGGTGGTGCGCCCGGGCGAAAGCTTCCCGGTGGATGGTGTGCTGGTGAAAGGGTCAACGACCGTGGATGAATCCATGCTGACCGGTGAGAGCCTGCCGGTTGAGAAAACCATTGGCGACAATGTCACAGGGGCTTCGCTGAACATCAACGGTGCCGTGCACTTCAGGGCGACCAGGGTCGGCAAAGACACCGCTTTGGCGCAGATTATTCGCCTGGTTGAGGATGCCCAGGGGTCAAAGGCGCCGATAGCGAAGTTGGCGGACAAGATCTCGGGGATTTTCGTCCCGAT
>WOZA01000102.1:6915-8812 GCA_011620505.1 Anaerolineaceae bacterium | reverse complement strand
AAAAATGGCCGAAGAAAAAGGTTTATTTGGAAAGCTCTTTGGGAAAAAAGAACCCAAGGAAGAATTGGAAGAAGCCGCTCGCAAGGCAGCGGAAACAGCCAAACATGAAGCCGAGGCTGCCGCAGAGAAGGTAAAACACGAAGTTGAAGACGTTGCAGAAAACGCAAAACGTGCGGCGGAATCCGCCCGCGACAAAGCTGAAGCCGAAGCTCGCCGCATCGCTGATGAGGCTCAAGCCAAGGTAAAAGAAGTTACCGAAGCGAATGCCAGGCGCGTTGCAGATGCCGATCGCTACAAAGCGGAAGCTGAAGCCCGCCAGGCGGAGTACGAGGCACGCCGCGCTGCTGAGAAAGCCGCGGCTTTCATTGGTGAACACACCGTCACCGCTGACGACACGCTCAGCCACATTGCCCTGAAATACTACGGGCATGCCACACCCCCCTATTACAAACTGATCTACGAAGCCAACAAGGACATCATTGGTGACAATATGAACATCATCGTGCCTGGCCAGGTTCTTCGGATTCCTGCCCTACCCGATGAGTTGAAGTAAAACAGACTCGTCACCATGGCAGACAACTTTGATTTAAGCACTGTTTTTAAAGCCGTCACGGAGGCACTAAAAGAGAATCAGTCCGATCTCGATACGGCGGATGAATACAACGGCGACCATGGCACCCACATGGTTGAAACCTTCAATTTAATCCAAAAAGCAGTGAATTCCAAATCTGATGAATCTGCTTCCGACCAACTGGCATATGCCAGCAAGATGTTGCGCGCGTCCTCCACAAGCGCTTCAGCGAAACTTTATGCGGATGGTCTCGAAGATGCTGCCGAACAATTTAAAGGTAAAGAGTTCAACCAGAAATCCGCCGGCACTTTGATCAACGCCCTCATGGGCAGCAAACCCTCAGCTGAAGGCGGCTCTGGTGACTTTCTCCCGACCTTACTTGGTGGTCTTACTGGGACCTCCCAAAACCAACCGCAAGCCGAGGCTCAGCAGCCCGCACCCACCCAGCCGGAAGACCTGGTCGGTTCCTTGCTTGGCAGCATCCCGCAGCAAACCACGTCTCAACCCCAAACCGGAGCTGGAGGCAATCTGCTCAGCACGCTGCTTGGTGGATTGGGTGGAACTCAAGCCCAGCAACAACCACAACAGAGCCCATCCAGCGGCGGTGACCTCCTGAGCACACTTCTTGGTGGGCTCGGCGGTGGTTCCTCCTCCTCGCAAAGTTCTGGCGGGGGCATGGGAGATCTGCTTTCCACGCTTCTCGGCGGGCAAAGTTCCAGCCAAACCGATTCCAGTGGTTTGGACGCCAAAGACCTTTTAAGCGCCGCCTTGGCATATTTCTCTGCCAAGCAAAGCGGTCAATCGAACATGCAGGCGATTATGCAGGCAATTACAGCCGCGAGTAGGTTTGGCGGCAGCAAAGACCGTGCTCAATCAGGCGCGGTAGTCGTCAGCACCATCCTCAATATGATGGGAGCAAACTAAGATTCACGGACTGCCTTAAGAGCCATCAGTATATAGCCAAACAAAAAGCTCCTGAAGAGGAGCTTTTTGTTTTGAGCAGACTTAAGCTTAATCAAGCGGGTACTTATCTGCAATACGGAGTAGATCCTCTTCGTTATGTACATTCTCCATCAAATCCTGGAGCAGATCATCATCTCCCAACATCTTTGCAAGCTGACTCATGTTGGCAAGATGTTCAGTGGGATTGCAGGAAGCTAGTGTAAAGAAGAGATTGGCGTACTTTTCCGGATCGCCTTCCACGAAAAACACGGGTTTTTCGACTTTCATAAACCCAATAGCAGTTTTAAAAACACCTTCAGAGCCCTGCTGAAAGTGCGGCATTGCCACGCCTGGAAGCAAGACGATGTATGGACCATATTCCTC
>WOZA01000102.1:0-6815 GCA_011620505.1 Anaerolineaceae bacterium | reverse complement strand
ATGTGATACAAAAAGCGCCTCCATCTCTGGAAGGCGCTTCCTGCTCATATTCGGTTTGTCCTATCCTCGCATTACCGGTCGGGACTTGCATCCACCTGCCCCCATTGTGGGGATATACCCGCATCCTGTGCCACGACTGCCGAAGTGTAAGAGTATATGAGGGGTGAATTATTCTTTTTTACTTGCTTTCGCCTTGCGCGCTTGCTGGGCTTTTTTGATATTCTCCATCCTGGCTTTTTGTTGAGCCTCAGTTGGTTTCGAGCGTTCGGGAACATCAGGCCTGTCTTTTGCCTCGAAGACATCTCCCTTTACCAGCGTGGGTTTTGACCCCAGGGTGTCGAGCAATTTTTTGGCATCCTCAGAGTCCGCGATGATTGTATTTCCTTCTACATGCGCATCTTCCTTGCTGATAAGCCATGCATGCGTATCCCAGGATCCGCTGCTCCGTTTACCCGCCATGCGCAGAATATGACCCTTGTCACCCACATCTTGGTTGCGAAATGTGGTGAACTCATTCTTCGGTCGCACAATGATGTGATAATAATCACCTTCACCAGTCGTGCCCGGTTTAGCGCGCTTTTGTCCTTCTGGTTGAGCCAGCGCGCGTTCTCGCGGGGTCATTTCTTGCCATTTTTGTTGTGCTTTCTTGATATTTTCCGACGCCGCTTTTTTTTGATCCTTGGTGGCCATACCTACTCCTTTCTCCTTTGGACGAAATTAAGAGAAGTCCTTATACCGAAATTCTATGTTTAATTTTCTTACCAACCTTTTCACCCCGGAAGGGTAATGGTTGTGGCTGAACCCATTTAAATATAGCCTGGTTTCCTGCCTTATTGTATGGCGTTTTAAACGATCCATTTCATAAAATAGAATGTTGTAAATGATTTTTCTCCGCACTGCTTAAATACAAAAAACAGATTGCGACACAAAAGCGCGTTTTTTCAGAAAAGACTTTTTGCCTAGATATCCTGTCAGGAGTTAGTAAGTAACGACTCTTGGCAACTCCTTTGCTTGCAGGACCCAGTCGGCAACCATTTTAGCGCTTGGTGGGCGGCGAACCAGTTTCTTGGCTGCGTTCACTTCCAGGATTTTGGCATGCAGGTTCTCAGGTTTGCGGGTGGCGAGTTCCACCACGGTGTCGACGCCTGCTTCCTCGAGTAGATCAGAATATTCCTGTCCAACTCCTTTGATCCGGTAAAGATCGGCATGGTTTACCCATTCCAGGATCAGTTTGCGATCGATGCCGGCTTTAGCAGCCAGTTCTTCACGACCTTTAGGATCAGCGCCAACTTTCAGCAACTGAGCGACAGAGGTCACTCCAGCTTCAGTCAACTTCTTTGCGAAAGTAGGTCCGATTCCTTCAATATCCTCGAGTTTTGGCATTTTTCTCTCCTTGAAATACCCATTAGCATTTAACACATTATAGCGCATACCTAAGTGTAAACAAAGATTTTGCTTTCACAAATTGCTTGGCATAAGCGCAATCCTGCTAAACAAATTGCCATATAATATCAAGCATTATGAAGAACACAAAAGACAGTATCTTAAATCAGGTCTTCCTGCTGCGAATGGCAACCATCAGCCAGCTCTCGGAGATCCTTGGCATTAGTGAGATTTCCGTTCGCCATCACCTGATGAGCCTGGAAGCGGAGGGGGTTATCACCTCGTCGGAAGAACGTCATGGCGTGGGCAGACCGCGATTCGTCTATCACCTGACCGAAAAGGGCTTTCAAAATGTTCCGACCAATTACATCAAATTGTCGGATCAAGCCCTGACCACCATGAAAAGCTTTCTTGGCACGGACAGGTTGCTGGAGCTGTTTCAACAAATTGGGAGAGATTTCGCCGAAATATATGCGAGCTCAGTCAGCTCTGAGTACCCTGAGGAGAAGCTGGAGCAATTCGCCAGCAATCTCACGCAAGATGGTTTTATTTTTTCCTGGACCAGGTCCGGCGAAAATTACACGCTTACCACGCATCACTGCCCTTTCCATTACCTTGGACAAAACCATCCCGAAGTTTGTACAATCAACCACGCTCTGTTAGAATCGCTCATCAAGCATCCAATCAGTCACGATACCTCCATTCTGCGGGGTGACGTGGCATGCACATATACTTATGAGGTTCAAGATGGAAAATGAAACAAAGGTTAACTGGGAAATCCGAACCACGAATCCAGATAAATACAACGATTTAATTGAAGGATTATCAGGTATCACAGACCCTGAATTGGGCTATTCTGTGATTGAGCTGGGATTGGTCAGGGAAATCAAGCTAACCGAACAAGGAGCCCATGTTCGCATGGTTCTGACCACACCTTTTTGTCCTTACGGGCCTGCAATGCTGGAAGAAACCCGCAAGAAGGTCGAACAAATCCTCGGCGTTCCGACCAGCATGGAATTCGACATGCAACCCTGGACCCCCGATATGATGGAAGGCGACCTATTGGACCCCCAATGGGGCTTTCTGCCTTAGTTTACTGTTTCAGCAAGCCTATCAATTTCATTCCAAGAGACATATCGCCAGCAATCTTGATCTTGCCGGTCATGAATGCCATCATTGGGTCGAGACTGCCGCTCATCAACTTTTCGGCATTTTCAGTGGTGATCTTTACGGTTAACTGGGGCTGCACCATTGCACCTTCGCTGACACTGACCTTGCCATCGTCCAAAACCACGCCCCAGTCGCCGCCACCTGCGCCTGTCAGGCTGAACTGCACCCGTCCATTCAAACCTTTTGCTTCTTCGGCATTAATCAATTTAGGTAGAGATTTCATCAATTCATTGAAGTCAGTCATTTCAGCTCCTTATAGTATTAGAGTTTGGTTAAATTCTCATGAGTTCTATCTTTTTTTGAAACTCATTCATGCAAGCTGTTGTATAATACTAAACACCAAACAAGGAGTAGTTACTCCTGTAAATATAGTATAAGCGTTCAAGGAGAAAAATGGACAAATACGAATGCATCGCCTGTGGTTATATCTACGATCCAGCTATCGGTGACCCCTCCGCTGGGATTGAACCTGGCACCTCATTTGATGACCTGCCCGAAGATTGGGTTTGCCCCGATTGTGGTGCTGCGAAGGATCAATTCGAGAAACTCCGCTAACAATATTCATTCATTCAATAAAACGACCTGAATCTTCAGGTCGTTTTTGATTCACCCCCTTGCGCCTGGCATGGCAACTCGCTGTAAGCGGCGTATCTTGCGCCTGTAGCCCAGGCAGGATACTGGTAAAATTGACCTGCGCCTAAATTTCGAACTTGTCATTCGATCCGAGACACAAAAATTAAACAAATAAAAAGGAGCTTGGTGATGTTCCAAAATTACGAAGAGGCATTGAAATACATTCGGGAAAACGAAATCCGCATGATCGATCTGAAATGGTGCGACTTGTTTGGTCGCTGGCACCATGTTTCGGTGTCTGCTGAGTCCTTCACACCACAGATGATGCGGGACGGTATTGGGTTTGATGGCTCTGCTGTTGGGTTTAAGCCGGTTACTTCAGGGGATATGATCCTCATTCCTGATCTTTCAACTGCGTTCATGGATCCATTTTTCAAGCGTCCAACGCTCTCATTTCTGGCAGATATTTTTGAAGCCGATAGCAAGGCTCGCTTCGATTTTGACCCCCGCCAGATCGTCGCCAAGGCTGAAGCCTATCTAAAAAAGACAGGGGTTGCTGACCGTTCAATCTGGGGCCCCGAATACGAATTCTACATATTGGACGAAGTCAGATTTGACAATCGCTTGAATGCCAGCTCCTATTCACTCGTCT
This sequence comes from Anaerolineaceae bacterium, assembly GCA_011620505.1. GTDB lineage: Bacteria > Chloroflexota > Anaerolineae > Anaerolineales > Anaerolineaceae > Mesolinea. Next base: position 3,037 of record WOZA01000102.1, on the reverse strand, counting down.
CGTACGAATCCGATTGGATGGAGAACCCGACCACCAATGGCTACCTGGTTTCCAACCACCGGGGATATCATCAAATTGCACCAGCTGATCAAAACCAGGATTTACGCAACGAGATCTCACTGATGATGGAAGATTTCGGCTACAGAGTCAAGTACCATCACCATGAGGCCGGCGGCCCAGGGCATGGCGAAATCGAACCCCCTCTTCAGGACATTTTCAAGTCGACGGATGGATCCCTGATGGTCAAGTACCTGGCAAAGAACCTGGCCTATGCGGAGGGCAAAACCATCACATTCATGCCAAAACCCTTCTTTGGCGCTGCTGGCAGCGGTTTGCACTTCCATCAATTGCTGGTCAAAGACGGTCTGAACGTTTTCTACGATGCCAAGGGCTACGCCAATCTGAGCGAGACAGCCCTCTATTACGTAGGTGGCATTCTCGACCACGCTGCAGCCCTCTGCGCCCTCACCAACCCTTCAACCAATTCATTCAAGCGCCTTGCCCCCGGGTTCGAAGCTCCGACCAGCTGTTTCTTTGGTAAAGGCGATCGCAACGCCGCAGTTCGAGCCCCCAAATATGCCACCGACCCAAGCGAAGTCCGGATAGAATACCGCACTCCGGATGGCACCTGCAATCCCTACCTGGCCATCCCTGCCATGCTGCTGGCTGGATTGGATGGCATTGCCCGAAAAGTGGATCCGCGTACCGCTGGTTATGGACCATTTGACGATGATGTGCTATCCTGGCCAGAATCGAAACAAAAGCGCATCAAGAAGGTTCCCTTCTCGCTCAGTGAAGCCCTGGATGCCATCGAAAAAGACCAGGAGTTCCTGACGAAACCAGGGGTATTTTCAAACGAGTTCATCAGTTTTTGGGTAAAAGCACTGCGCAAAGAAGCCAACGATATTCTCACCCGCCCGATCCCAATTGAGATCGAGCGTTACTTGGATTGCTGAAAGCTACTAAGAGCAAAGAAACACCTGGCAATGCGGGTGTTTTTTTTGATGCTCGTGATCTGGAGTTCTTTAAACAACAGACTTATTGAATTTTTTAATCCTTGGAAATATTGGCATTAAAAGTATGAATCATTCTAAAAAAACTACCCTTCTTCTTCTATTTGACGTATAATGAAGTCACTATACTCGTTCAAGATTGGAGGAAATCTTTATGGCAAGTGTTACGTACGATCATGTTTGGAAACGTTTTGGTGACGTTGTCGCCGTGCAAGATCTTACTCTTGCAATCCAAGATAAAGAGTTCTTAGTCCTGGTTGGTCCATCCGGCTGCGGCAAGACTACAGCGTTGCGCTGTCTTGCTGGTCTGGAAGAAATCACAGACGGCAAGGTAATGATTGGTGACCAAGTCGTCAATGACGTTGCTCCCAAAGATCGCGATATCGCTATGGTCTTTCAGAGCTATGCCCTCTACCCGCACATGTCTGTCTACGACAACATGGCATTTGGCTTGAAACTGCGCAAGTTCGACAAAGCCGACATCGATAGGCGCGTCAAAGTAGCAGCTCAGACCCTCGGAATCGAAACCCTGCTCAAGCGCAAGCCCAAGGAACTTTCTGGTGGTCAGCGTCAGCGTGTGGCTGTTGGGCGTGCTATCGTTCGCGAGCCAAAAGTTTTCCTCTTTGATGAGCCCCTCTCTAACCTCGACGCAAAACTACGCGTTCAGACCCGCGCCGAGCTCTCCAAGCTCCACAAGCGCCTTGAGACTACCTTCATCTACGTCACTCATGACCAGACCGAAGCCATGACCATGGCGACCCGAATTGCCGTTATGAATAAAGGAAAGCTCCAGCAGCTCGATACTCCGCAGGTGCTCTATGATCATCCCGCAAACCTTTTCGTTGCCGGCTTCATTGGTTCCCCTGCCATGAACTTCTTCAACGGTAAGGTTCTCATGGAAGAAGGCAAGATGTTCGTGGACATGGGCTCATTCCGTGTCCGCGTCCCAGATCACTACATCACTCGCTACGAGAGTGTCGTTGGTAAGGACATCATCTTTGGTATCCGCCCAGAGGACATTCACAATCCCGAATATGCCGCTCCTGGCATCATTGCCGAGCCAGTGGATGTCACTGTGGATGTGACCGAACTGATGGGTAACGAAATCTTCCTTTACCTGGTCAACGGCAATCACAATTTCATCGCTCGTGTTGACCCCCGCACGCACACTCAGTACGGCGCAAAGATGCGCGTTGTCTTCAACATGGACAACATCCACATCTTCGATCCAAGCCTCGACGCGGAAAATCCTCCCGTTGTCGTCTAGTTTTCACAAGAAAAGACCCCCGGTTTTCGGGGGTCTTTTGGTTTAAGCAGCTGTTTTAGGCTTGCGTTTGTGAGTGATCACCACCAACAGGATTCCCACAAGCAGGGCAAAGATCAGCACCAGTGCAAAAGCGTCGCGCCAGAAAACGAAGGGAAAGAGGCGGATGAGCGTGCTGGATTCATCGAAAAGCCAGGTGCCTTCGGCAAAAAAGAGTTGGTGAAAACGCTCAAACAAGGTATCAAAACTCACTAGCAAGAAGATCAGTAAGGCCCCAATCAACCCCAGCGTCACCCAACCGCCAGCCTGAAACGCCTGCCGCAACGAACTCCACTGCCCCATGATCAGGAACCAGCCAATGATCGCAACACTTAGGCCAATGACGATATACCAGGCAAGCAGGGATCTTTGAACAACTTCTTTAACGTCAACCATATGCGAAAGCTCGGATTCGGTAAAGATCTTCTCACCTTGAAAGTTCTGCAAGGTGCCGAGGTAGTCGATGGGTTCACTATTGGTCAGGTAGCGGATGGCATAGCCGGCCCACTGCTTGCGTTCGATGGTATCCATTCCATAAGGGTCGAGCGGGAAACCCGCGCGGTCATATTCGAATTCTGCAAAGGCTGGGTTCATAATTAACCTCACCCCACCCATGAGAATAATGAAGGGGATAAACAATGCCAAAAACACGACAAGAATCTTGTTATTTTTCATGAGTATTTTCCTTTAGTTGAAATCAGTTCAATTATAGCCCTTCGTC
>WOZA01000164.1 GCA_011620505.1 Anaerolineaceae bacterium | reverse complement strand
TAAAAAGTAAAGTGGAAATCCCACCAATTAAGATCCTCGTCACCGGTGAAAAGCGCAAGGAAACCTCTACGACGCTCAAGTGGGTTAATCTGGGATTACCTTCTTCGGTGAAGTGAATGAAAAACAATTTTTCCGCGATCTCGACCTGGCAGCGAAGGTTCGCTCTGTTCATGAACCCATCAGCAAGGTGGCGACAGTGCCCATAGAGGTGAAAATTTAGCCGCTCATAATCTTCAATTATCCGTCGACTCGAGAAGGTCTGTATCTTCAGAAGAGTTGCTTCTTATTCAAGATCTTTCTCAGTTGGGGGATAAAAATTATCGTCGTATTTTTGTTGACAAGCGTTAGGTTTTCTAAAACAATCGGAGCAAGAATTAGGAAAATAGTATGACGATCGATCTTAAACCATTCAAAAACGCCTCCCTGTTAACAGACGCGGAAAATCAAGAAAACTACCGAAGCCTTTTCTCCAGTATGGCGGAGGGATTTGGCTTGCATGAGTTGATCTACGATTCAGCCGGCAAGGCAATCGACTATAAGTATCTGGATGTCAACCCTGCCTTTGAAAGGCTGACAGGGCTCTCTAAACAAGAAGTTATTGGGAGGATGCACACTGAATGTGTGCCAGAAGACAACCCCATTTGGCTGGAGCGGTTTAGCGAAGTAGTTCGAAGTGGGGTTTCAGAAAGATTTGAAGCCCATTCCGCTTTGGATCGATATTACCAAGTATTCGCCTATAAATTTGCCGATCACAAATTTGGCGTTATTTTTTCCGACATTACCGAAGACAGACGAGCTGCTTTACACCAGGAATGGCTGGCATCTTTCCCGGAAAATAATCCCCACCCGGTGATTGAAATCGATTCAGAGGGTCAGATAATTTATCAAAACGAACCTGCCAAGAAGAGCTGCCTGGATTCAAGGGAAAAAGATTGCTCAAACTCTTTACTACAAGATATAACCCCCTATCTTTCTGGGCTAACAAAAGGAGTTAGCCAACAGAAAATCCGTGATATTCAGATTGAAAACGCTTGGTTCAGGCAAACCCTTCTCTACCTGCCGGAAATCCAGCACCTGCGCATTTATACAATAGATATCACTGACCAGGTTGAGGCCAAACAAGCACTACAGTTAGCCAATAGTCAGCTCGAAGGTCTTGTGAGTGAAAGGACTGAAGAACTTTACGAAGCTAACCGGATCGCGCAGCAGAATATTGAGCGGAGATTAGCCTCTGAGCAAGCTTCTTTGGCAAGGGAGGGGCAGCAATTCGAAATCCTGGTTGATTTACTACCGGCATACCTGGTTGTGCTGTCGCAAAACCATGAGATCGTCAGAACAAACCGTTATTTTCGTGAACATTTCGGTGACCCTGCAGGGACGACCTGCGATCAATGTTTGTTTAACAGAGACAAACTCAGCGAAGCTTGCGAGTCCTTAAAACCATTGGAAACCAAAACTTCCCATTGTTGGGAATGGGAAGCTCCCGATGGCAGGATCTATGATGTCTATGATTTTCCTTACATGATGGATGACACCCCAATGATCCTTGAAGTGGGGATCGACATCACCAATATCAAACAAGCGCAAAAAAACCTTGTCCGGATGAATGAATACAATCGCGGGTTAATTGAAATCAACATGGATGCCTTAATAACTGTCAAAAAATCTGGCAAGATCTCCGATGTTAATGAGACCGCAATTACAGTCACCAACCTCACTCGCGATGAGTTAATCGGCACAGATTTTTTAGATTTATTCACAGACAAAGAGAAAGCCTCGAAAGGATTCGATATTGTATTTAAAGAAGGTAGCATCCGTGACTATGAGCTGGATTTAATTAATCACTTGGGGCAAATTACCCCGGTGACATTTAATGCGATTGTCTTCAGGAATGAAGAGGGAGAATTCACGGAATTTTTTGCCAGTCTGCGAGACCAAACTGAATTTAAGCGAAAAGAAAAAGAGCTGAATCAGCTTAACAAGGATTTGGGAAACCTGATCGCGGAAGACTCGATCATGCGTGATCAGCTTGTACAATCTGAAAAGCTGGCTGCTTTGGGTCGGATGTTGGCGACGATCACACATGAGATCAATAATCCGCTTCAGACGATCAAAAACAGTCTCTACCTTATCCAGGCTGATATTGACCCACAAGAACAGAATTATGAATACCTGGAAATCGCCACTACTGAAACGAAACGTATTGCCAAGCTGGTTGGTCAACTTAAGGAAATTTATCGTCCTCCAACATTAGGGACAGATGCGAGTTTCAACCTGATTTCCGTGGTATCTGAAGTCCGGGGTCTGTTAGCAGGTCAACTGGAAGAGGGGAAAGTGAAATGGATCATGGATCCACCACCGGATGGACAATGGATGACCATTGGAGATAAGGACCAGATCAAGCAAGTGTTCATAAATATTTGTACCAACGGAATTGAAGCAATGCAGCCTGATGGCGGTCAATTGGAACTGGTCTTTGTGCAAGGAAATCCTGAAAGCTATGAAATAGGGGTGTTGGTGCGCGATACTGGTCCAGGAATATCAGTTGAATACTTAAAACGAATGTTTGAGCCATTCCAAACTACCAAAGCAAAAGGGGCGGGGCTTGGATTAGCGATCAGTTACGAAATCATTCAAAGACACCATGGACGGCTGACTGCTCGAAATTATGACCAGGGTGCGGAATTTGCCGTTTGGTTGCCTTCGACATCTTCATCAAAGTGAACAAGAGGTATCTGGATGGAAAAAATTTTAATCATCGATGACGAACCCGCTTTACGGCAAACGCTTGCGGCTATCCTTAAAAGGTCAGGCTATATACCTGTCATGGCAGGAACAGGGCAAGAAGGGTTGCAGAAGCTGCGGGAAGACACCCATTCACTGCTCTTTCTCGATATTAAACTTCCTGACGCAATGGGGATCGATCTGCTTCCAGAGATCCACCAGATAGATCCCGACCTTCCGGTAATAATCCTGACCGCTCATGCTACGTTGGAAGCTGCCATGCAGGCGGTGCGTGGAGGAGCACGAGATTTTCTTTTGAAACCTATTGACCCGCCAGCTCTTCTCGACCGTGTCAACCAGGTATTGGAGGAGAACAAAGAACCACACAGGCAGAAAGAGATCATTTCGCAGGTACAGGGTTTGTTAGCTGAATTGGGATTGGTGCCTGCTCAAGCCTTACAGCCTGTTTCAGCAGTACCGGAGTCAACGGACCCAAACACAGGACGCTTTCTTACTTGTGGAGCCATCAAGGCGGACTTGCATACGCGTCATCTTACGATTGACAACAATGTAATCGCCTTATCTTCCTCCTCATTTGATTACCTGGTTACGCTTATGCGCCATTCGCCTAATACAGTTTCGTTTGAAGACCTTGTAAAAGAATCCCAGGGATACAATTGTTCGAGAGCTGAAGCCAGGGATATCACCCGTTGGCATATTCATAAAATCAGAAAAGCAATTGAAACAGATATCTCAGACCCGCAGCACCTGATCACTGTACGTGATGTCGGCTATCGCTTGATTGGGTAGAGATTAGAGAAGGCTAATTACCCATTTCAAGCGGAAACGAATCGGGCGTTAGGGTGGCGCCTGTAATCGCGCGAACACTTTTTATCAGGAAACAGGGTTCGAATGGCTTTCGGATGATTATCCAGGCTTTTTCTTCTTCAAGACAGGGAAAAGAATCATTTTCAGAATTGGCTGAGAGTAAGATGACCGGCAAAAGCGGGTGGTTTCTTTTGATTTTAAAAAAGAGAGATAAACAATTATCACAGGTTTGATTCAAGTCCAAAACGATTAGATCAAAAGGATAACCATCCAAAATGACCAACGGGTTGAGGTTTAAGGTTGTACTGACAACCGTATAACCTTCTTGTCGGAACATCAAAGCAAGGGTTTGTTTTAAGGGCGGATCGTCTTCGATTATCAGTATGGATTTTTTGCTTTTCATGACAGCTCCTATCACTGGTCCCTTATAAAGGATAATTAATAAGAGGACTTCGTGACATTTGAAAATGTTTACAATCATTTGCATTCATTAAATTTATCAACCTTCAATTTCCTGGTAATCACAAGTTGCTTAAACGCTGGATCCGACGTGTTCCTGTGCTGAGATTTTCATAAATCCGCTTTTCTTCATGACGAAGTGCTTTTTGAGTATTCATGGTTTCAGGGAATTATCCACAAAACAGTTCGAAGCGCCGGATCGTCCTGTATTTGCAAATAAGTGCAAAAATCACTAAACATTTGCATTTTCCGAGTGGAGTGACATCATAATTTGGGCGATTCTGCCAATTTTTTCCTATTAAGTCCAAACAACTCTCACGGCACCAGAGTTTTAATTTCCTATACTACTAATGGAGGCAAGTATGAATGCAAAGTTCATTTTTATTAACTATGTTTGTAACAATCCGTAAAAAACGAAAAAGTTTTATGACTTCACGTGCGACCTTAATAAATCAGTTTACGCAAGATCGTATTGATCACGTTTTCTCCCCGGGCGGTCGGATCAGTTTCTGGCTGCCATATCCAAATGAAAAATTAATATAGGAGTAGATTATGTATAAGCACAAAATTCTCAGCACAACGGTCTTTATACTGTTGGTGGTTTCCTTACTTTCAGGAGGCCTGACAGTTAATGTCGACGCGACCCCAGTGCCCCTTCCAGCTTCGCCAGTGGATGAAAGCGTCGTTCCCCACTATTTTGGTCCATACCCTAACTGGGGCCTAAGCGCACTGACCATGCCTGACGTTGCTGTCACAATCAACGGCGATGGTACTGGTGCGGCAGCTGCCGCCACGGTTGGCGCCGGTGGAGCAATCACCGGCATTACCATCACTAATCCCGGTAGCAATTACACTTCAGCCACAGTTAGCTTTACTGGTGCTGGAGCTGGTGCTGCTGCGACCGCAGTGGTCACCTCCTCCAATACCGTAGTGGCTATCAATGTCACCAATCCAGGTGCGAATTACGTTCAGCCTACTGTAGCCATCACCGGTGGTGGAGCAACGACCGACGCAACGGCGACCGCTTACGGCGGTGTCAGTAGCCTTACGCTCATCAATGGCGGCAGTGGTTATACCCTGCCCACAGTCGATTTCGATTATCCTGACGGTGTTGACGGTGTTCAAGCTAAAGGTCATGTAACCTGGGATACTGTAACCGGTGTGATCACTGGCGTGGTCATTGACAACCCCGGATCAGGCTATTCCCGAGCTCCTGCTGTTGTAATCCGGGATGGTACCTTATTTAACCCATTAAATCGCAGGCAATTTAATGCCGCCCAGGAAGCCAGGCAAGAAAGTTTCCTGAACCCAGCAGCAGGACAACTACAAAATCAGCAAAGAATAAACGTTTTAGATAATGCGATTGTGACCTCTGCGATTGACGTCCAATCGATTGTAGTGAATACCTATGGAGCGGGTTACACCAGCCTTCCAACCGTTACTATCAGTGATACAGCAGGCGATGGAGCGGGTGCGACCGCTATAGCTGATATCGATGTAGGGGCAGTCACTGCCATCAACCTCACCAACCCCGGCTCCGGTTATGTAACCGGCACGGGGATAAAGAAATTCCAGGACGAACTTCCCCTGATGTGTGATCCGTCAGTTGCTGGCGACTGTGCAGCAGCCACAAATAATCTCGGTCAGTATGTTCCGCTGGGAGTCCCCGACACAACTACTTTTCCTGGTGCTGATTACTACGTCATTGCGCTTGTGCAGCATCGTGAACAATTGAACTCTTCACTCCCTGCAGAGGGAACGCTGTTGCGCGAATATGTACAGCTTGAAACAGCAGCAAATGCCTCATGGAGCGAGAGCGTTCCCTTGGTAAATCACTTACTGGATGGGGCCACAACGCCGGCAATGATGCCTGATGGCACTCAAGCGATTGCAGTAAGTCAGCCTCACTATTTGGGTCCGATCATTCAGGCTAACAAGGATCGCCCCGTTCGAATCGTTTTCTATAACCTCTTGCCAACGGGTGTTGATGGCGATCTATTCCTTCCTGTTGACACCACCTTTATGGGTTCTGGTATGGGGCCGATGGAGATGATTCAGCCAGTGGATCAAGGTTCTGTGCTTGATGAGGTTCGCAACCCACTCTGTGGTGAAGCGAATCTGAGCATGATGGACCGCATGATGTGTTTTGCTCAAACCCGGGCAACCCTTCACCTTCACGGCGGCATTTCCCCCTGGATCTCGGATGGAACCCCCCATCAATGGATCACTCCTGCTGATGAAACGACCAGTTGGCCAGAAGGCGTTGCTGTCCGCCAGGTGCCTGATATGGTCGGTCTTGACCGCCCTGCTGGCGTCCCTGATTGTTCTGCGCCTGATGACGGGTGTATGACTTTCTACTACACCAACCAACAAAGCGCCCGCTTCATGTTCTATCACGATCATACCTGGGGCATCACCCGCCTGAACGTTTACGCTGGTGAAGCAGCCGGATATATCATCCGTGATGAGACCGAAACAGCTCTGATCGACTCTGGCTTGCTGCCGAGTGGACAACATGAAATTCCGCTTGTGGTTCAGGACAAAACCTTTGTTTCTTCGCCTGCACAGATGGCTGAGCTCGACCCAACCTGGGATTACACCCGCTGGGGTTCTGAAGGAGACCTCTGGTATGAGCATGTGTACATGCCAGCTGAAAATCCGGCTGATCCTTCAGGTATGAGCTCCTACGGACGCTGGTTTTACGGTCCATGGTTCTGGCCGCCTGCTGACCCAGTGTATCCAGCAATCTCAAACCCCTATTATGGTTTGGACCCGGAAGGTGCCGATGGCATCAGGCACACTGCGGATGATTGGGGCATTCCCCTTGTAACTCCCTGCGACCTGAACGTTCCCTCAACCTGGCAATATGATACCGACCCTTACTGCGAGCCGCAACTCATCCCTGGCACACCGAACAACTCCGCTGGTATGGAAGAGTTCAACGACACCCCGCTGGTGAACGGCACCGCTTACCCGACCCTGACAGTCGACCCTACAGCTTACCGTTTCCGCATTCTCAATGCTGCCAATGACCGCTTCTGGAATCTCCAGTGGTATGTAGGTGACCCCACGACTGCTGATCCGGTGCTGGGAGCGACCGAAGTCGCCCTTAATCCATTGGAAGTGGCAGCCGCACAACTTGACCCGGTCGTTTTCCCCACCCCCGACCTGACTCTCAGCCCGGCTGGTCCCGATTGGATCCAGATTGGTAATGAAAGCGGATTCCTGCCCGAGCCGGTAATTGTCCCTAACCAGCATATCACCTGGATCACAGACGCAACCCGCTTCGACGTTGGAAATGTTGACTTGCATTCGGTCTTGCTCGGACCCGCGGAACGTGCTGACGTAGTTGTGGACTTTTCACAGTACGCTGGTCAGACATTGATTCTGTACAATGATGCTCCTGCAGCATTCCCTGCCCGTATCGCGACATATGACTATTACACTGGGATGCCGGATATGTACCCTAACTCAGCCGCTCTGGTCATGCCAGGTTACGGCCCCAACACCCGCACAATCATGCAGGTCAAGGTCAATGCAACCACACCGACCCCTGCATATAATTTCAACACGCTGCGGTCTGCCTTCCTGCATAAAGCAGATGGCTCAGGTGTATTTGAATCCGGTCAGAGCCCCATTATTGTCGGTCAGGCAGCATACAATGGTTCGTATGCGACTGACTTTACAACTGGCGGTTGGTGCAATAGCCCGGTCAACCCAAGTGCCCGCTGCGATGGTTATGCGCGCATCTCCGATCAAGGTGGTGATTCCTTCAAGTTTGACACCCTGATAGGCAGCCAAATCGGTGTGAAAATTGAACCAAAAGCTATTCATGACGAAATGAATGCAACCAACACAGAGCCCTTTGGCAGAATGCAAGGGAATCTTGGTCTTGAAATTGTTCCAGCTAACCCCGGAAATCAAAATGTTGTTCTGTATCCATTCGTTAACCCGCCAACAGAAATGTTTGATGGCACCAATTTGCCAACCACAACAAATCTCACCCCCATTTCCGTAGGTACGGATGGTACCCAAATTTGGAAAATTACCCATAACGGCGTCGATACACACCCGATTCACTTCCACCTTTATGACGTTCAGTTGTTGAACCGCGTGACCTGGGACAACATAATTATTCCACCTGATCCGACAGAGTTAGGTTGGAAGGAAACAATTCGAGTGAGCCCGTTGGAAGACACGTATGTTGCCATCCGACCGATCATACCGATTTTCCCCTTTGAAATACCGAATTCGATCCGTCCATTGGACCCAATGATGCCAGTTGGTGACACTTCAATGTTCAACCCAACGGACCCGCGAGGTAATCCGGTCGACCCAATTGTAAACAGCCTGGTCAACTTCGGTTGGGAATACATGTATCACTGTCACATCCTTTCTCACGAAGAGATGGACATGATGCGACCTAACATTGTGGCTATGCCGCCAATTGCGCCTAATGGTTTGCTGCATACGATCAATGGGAATTCTCTTACCCTCGTCTGGCAAGATAACTCGATCACCGAGACCGGATTTGATATTCAAGCTACAAGCGATGGTATCACCTGGGTCAGTGTGGGTAGCAGTCCTTCGCCATTAGATCAGCCCAATACTCATGGCGCACGCAGCTTTACAGACACCAACTTTAACGGGACAAAGGTTGCGTACCGAGTTGTAGCGATGAACACCATTGGCTACCTGGACACAACATCTCAAAATCAGAACTTCCCCTCGCTTACGGTTCAATCTATGTCAGAGCCGTATTACCTGAATGTTCAGATGTTCTATCAGTTCATGCCGGGGATTTTCAAATAACCCCGTCAAACGATCAACGTGGATTGTAGGAGCTCCAAAATGTCACTTCCTCGCCCTGCAATCCACAAATGAAACCAAAGAGGCTGTCCATGGAAACAAGGGCAGCCTCAAACTATTAAGTTCACAA
>WOZA01000113.1 GCA_011620505.1 Anaerolineaceae bacterium | reverse complement strand
GCTTTAGTCCATCCGACTCGATGGCTCAAATGGGTAATGGCGGTGGGAGTGAACCCCCACCGTACGGAGCAAGCCCCCACGTACGGAGCAATCCCCCACCGTACGGGTAAACCCTCGTACGAACTTCGAAATTTTTAGTTTATGGTTCGGTGGGGTAGCCGGCAGAGATCAGGGCTTCGTAGCCGCCAAGTACGGCTTCAACCTTGCGGTAACCATCCTTCAACATGATGAACGCTGCACCAGCGCTCGTGTTTTCAGCTGGTCAGGTGCAATAGGTGATGTACCAGGCGTCTTTATCAAGTGTGTCAATCCAGGATTCTATTTCTGCATAGGGCAAGCTGATACTTCCCAAAGCATGGCTGGCTTCGTACTGAGAAGCTGTGCGCGTATCTACGAGGATTGCTTCCTTCGCATTAACTGCTGCAATCGCGTCGGCTGGGTCGATGCGCGGGACGTCAGATGCTGACATAATGATCGGGTTGCCAGTCTCCTTGCGAACCCCACGATAAATCATGAAACCAACCGCCAGGACAACGATTGCTCCTACCAGGTAGATTGGCAGGAGATTGTTTTTCTTTTGCTGAGGGATTCTGCGTTTCATGGGTGGTATTATGGCATGGGTGATTGGGTATATCGAGGGTGTGTATAAGGTGGAGGTAATTGGTAGATCCTCAAATGGGCGCACTGTTTGGACATTCTTTCTGACAAGTCCTTTATAATACTTTGAAACTCACCTGAGAGGGCAACATGCTCGAGATCAATGTTAACGGCGTTAGCTATTCACTGGATGAAGTGCCAGACGAAAAACTCAGTGATCTGCTGCGCCTAAGGCTGAAGCTGACAGGCACCAAGGTCGGCTGCGGGGAAGGACGCTGTGGTATCTGCACGGTGCTAATGGATGGCAAACCAGTGCGATCCTGCACCACTCGCGCGAGCAAAGCCCAGGGGAAGTCGATCCTCACCATCGAAGGATTGCGGGCGCTGAGGCCAGTTGAGCGCCAGGATGAACGCGCGGACCTGCGTGCTCTACATCCACTCCAGGAAGCCTTTATCACCCACGGTGCGATCCAATGCGGCTTTTGCACGCCAGGGCAGCTAATGCGCGCCCACGCGCTGCTGCTGGAAAATCCTGATCCAACTGTGCGCGAGATACGCGAGGCAATGAATGAGGTGGTTTGCCGCTGCGGCAGTTACGAGGCGATCGCTTCGGCGATCCAGGCAGCAGCAAGTTCCTTGCGGACAGGAAAAGCGGTGGAGCCAAGAGCAATTTCTTTGGGCGAGCAGAACCTGACCTATGTGGGCAAAGCAATCATCCGGCCCGACGCAGTAGCGAAGGCGATCGGCGGGGCTAAATATACAGACGATTTTCAGTTTGAGGGCATGCTATTTGCGCGTGTCCTCAGGGCAGGCCTTCCCTCCGGGATCTTAAAAGAGCTGGACGTAAGTGAAGCATCCCGGCTTCAAGGAGTCAGAGCCGTTTTAACCGCGGCTGACCTGAAGCATGAACGCCTGCACGGGGTTTATTCTAAGGACTGGCCGATCCTGGTGGGTGTTGGAGAGCGGGTGAGATACGTAGGGGATGCCATCGCGATCGTGGCAGCGGACACACAAGCAATTGCGGATGAGGCTATCACCCTTATCCGGATGGTCATTGAACCCCGTCCGGTGGTAAGCAACCCGATGCAGGCGGCTCAACCGGACGCGGAAAAGGTGCATGAGAAGGGGAATCTGCTCAAGAAAATCAAGGTGGGCAAGGGCGATCTGGATGCAGGTTTCGCCCAGTCTGACGTGATCGTGGAACACACTTTCTTCACGCCATTTATGGAGCATCTCTTCATGGAACCGGAGTGTTCGATCGCGGTACCGCGGGAAGATGGGGGCATGGACCTTTACGAAGGCTCTCAAATCCCCTACGAGGACCGCCGGCAGGTCGCCGAAGCCCTGGGCCTGGCACCCGAGCGCGTACGCATCCGTGGTCAGAAAACCGGCGGCGCCTTTGGCGGAAAAGAAGATATCGCAGGGCAGATTCATGCTGCTTTGTTGGCACAAACAACCGGAAAGCCGGTGAAGTTGCTGTTTACGCGACGAGAAAGCATGATGGTGCACCCAAAACGCCATGCAACGTGGACCAAGGTAAAGCTGGGTGCAAAGAAAAACGGGGAGCTGCTGGCTGCAAAGACCGAAATTTACGGTGATACTGGCGCTTATGCCTCCCTGGGGGTGGCAGTAATGACGAGGGCGACAACCCATTCGTGCGGTCCATACGTTATTCCCAACACACTCTCGGAATGTTATGCCATGTATACCAATAACCCTCCTGCTGGAGCATTCAGGGGCTTTGGAGTGGTGCAGGCGATGTTTGGCATCGAATCAGCCATGGATATGCTGGCTGAGAAGCTCGGGATGGACCCTTTGGAGTTGCGCAAGTTGAACGCACTCCGCAAGGGATGCGAAACCAACACTGGGGACCGCCTGGATGAAAGCGCCGGGCTGCCTGAGTGCCTGGAAGCTGTTGAGAGGCGCCTTAAAGAACTCGGACTCACTGAGCCATGGACGCCCCAGGAAGAGGAGCTTGACGGGCGGAGAATGATCACCTGCTGGGGGATGGCATCTGGATTTAAGAATACCGGGCTGGGAACCGGTACGGATGACAGCAGCGGCGCAATCCTGCGGCTCCTACCGGCCGGAAGGCTGCAGATCATGACGGCTGCGTCAGAAGTGGGGCAGGGGATGAATGCCACGCTGCAGTTGATCGCCGCGGAAGTGCTGGGGATTGAGCCGGAGCATATCAACGTATATCTGATGGACACTGCGCAAACACCGGATGGAGGGGCAACCACCGCCAGCCGTCAGACTTACGTGACTGGCAACGCAGTGAAACACGCAGCGCTTGCATTAAAAGAACGTATTTCGGCGTTGCTGGAAGCAAAGTTTGGTGGTGAGACGAGCGAGGTACTGTTTGGCGCTGAGTCTGTAAGTGTGGGGGGAGAACGACTTGGTTGGCAGGAAGTGTATGACTTGCTTGAGCAAAGCCTCGAAGGAACATCAGTGGAAGTACGCTACACAGCGCCTCAGACTAATCCGCTGGAACTGGGGGGAAGAATCCACGTGGCATATGGGTTTGCAGCACAGGCAGTGAAGGTCAGCATCGACCTGGAAAACGGGGATGTGAAAATTCTGAAGGTGATTGTTGCGAGCGATGCCGGCAGAGTGATCAATCCGCTCGGATTCCAATCCCAGGTGGAAGGGGGCATCGTGATGGGGGTGGGGCATGGACTGATGGAAGAATTTAAAGTGGAAAACGGGATCATCCTGAGCGATCGGATCGCAAAGTATAAAATACCACGCATGAAGGACAGCCCAAAGGTGGAGTCGCTGATCGTGGAAGATCCAACCGCTGAAGGACCATTCGGGGCGAAGGGCATCGGAGAGTTGGTTTGTGTGCCAACCCCACCGGCAATCGCGAACGCGGTCTATAACGCCATCGGTTTGCGAGTGGATAGTCTGCCCGTCAGTAAGGAAAAGGTCAAAGCCTGGTTGGAAAGCCAAAAACCAGATTAGCAAAAAAGGGGAGAGACTGGCATTCATATTGCAACAGATGAGTTGACTATTCTCGCAAAACGAGGAAGTCTACCTAAAGCAGGAGGCAGTATGAGCAGAGCATTTGGAATCGACATCAGCAAATACCAGTCCAGTCAGGATGGCAGCAAAAAAATGGACTTCACCGCAGTGCAAAATCACGCGGAGGAAGTCACATTTATCGCAGCCAGGGCAGGTATATCGTGGGGATATACCGATCCGATGTTCCATCATTACTGGAACGAGATGGCGCGGATCAAAGTAATGCGCATAGCTTATCATGTGATTTACTTCGGGGAGAGCGCCCTGGCACAAATGGATTCCTTGTTCAAACTGCTGGATGGCAGGGCTAACTTTGCTTACGACCGGATCGCGCTTGATCTTGAAGTAACAGGCATCAATCCAAGGAACAGAATTACAGCCACAACCCAAAAATGCCTGGATATTTGCAGGGCCAGGACCGGGTTCTTTCCAATTGTGTATTCGCGGGCGGAATGGGTGAATACGTATCTTTCGGTGGCTGATTTACCAACGCTGGACTGGTGGCTGGCGACCTATCGCAAACCTATGGTCTCGCCGTTGTATAGCCAGGAGCACGATGGTCCTCCCAATCTGCCAAAAGGCGTAAGCACTTATCTGATCCACCAGACAGGCGACCGCTGCAAATCGATTGGTGGGGTGAGCCATTACATGGATTACGACCGCTGGAACGGTGAAAAAGCGGATGTCTTGCGATACTTCGGAAACCCAACCGGAGATACCTTACCACCAGAAAACAAGGTTTTGTTCACCGCAAAGTGCATTGTGAGCGCGCTTTACAAGCGCAGTGGTCCGGGACCTGCTTTCCAGGTAGTAGGAAACCTGCATCTGGGCGACGTGGTGTCGGTTTATGAAGTGAATGATGGCTGGTATCGGATCGATCCAACCGCGCAATTATGGTGTTCGGGTAAGAGCACCTATCTGCAGCGATTGAATGACACTCCGCCAACAGAAGAGGTCCTGTTCAAAGCCCAATGTATCGTTTCAGCATTATTCAAACGCGAAGGACCTGGTAAAAACAATAAGATCATCGGCAATCTGATCCGAGATGATGTGGTGTCCGTTTATGAGGTGAAGGATGGTTGGTACCGCATCGAACCGGGGCAGAGCGTCTGGTGTTCGGGCGCCAGCCAATACATGCGGACCATATAACTCTTGAAGAAACGAAAATAAACTTCCAAGAGAATACTATATGATTCTGTGACCTGGAAAACAAGGTTTTTTACCCGATCAAGGGCTAAAATATTCTGGAATAACAAGATTAGACGATTATTCCACCCTGCTAAAAATAGCCTATAATAAATAATAAGTGTTGACAATAAAGAGTATAGAGTTAAAATAGTTGAGGCGTAAACTATGCTCTCAAATGGATTAATGATGCAACAGATCAAATTCGAGCTGTATGAATCGCTTAAGTCGATTTTTCTCCATATCGACAATCACGAGAAGGCATTTCTCGGTCGATTTGGCTTGAATGTTCCTCGTTTTTACGTACTTATGCATGTTGAGAATAACCCAGGAATCAATTACATTCTCTTGAGTGAGCTGCTGCTCTGCACAAAGAGCAACACGACGCGCGTGGTCAGGGGGATGCAGAAAGATGGTCTGATCAACCGTGAAGTAGATCCCGATGATCGGCGCAGTTATCGGCTCACCTTGAGCAAAGCAGGCCACGAGCTGTTTAACCGTGTTTACCCCGACTACAAAATGTTAGTTGATGGGTTAATGTCCAAGCTTGATAAGGCAAAACTCGAAGATTACCTTAAAGCAAGCTCAGAAATTGAAAACACCCTGACCCCTAACCGGGCAGAACCGATCCCAGGTTAATCTCACCGGGCAGGAGATCAGGATGCAAAGAAAAAAACCTGGCAATAAGGCCAAATCAATTCTATCTAAAAGGAGAAAGAAATGAAGAAAAGCTATATTTTGATTGCAATCGCATTGGTTGCAACTCTGTTGCTCGGTGCCTGCGGCACTCCAACAGAGACCCCTATCGCTACGGAACCTCCAGTGGTTGAAGAACCCACCGAAGTTCCCGCTACCGAAGTCCCAACTGAGGTTCCCGTGGTAGAACCTGTTGCCACCCTGCGTATTTGGGCTGATGAACAGCGCGCCCCCGTCCTGAGTGAACTCGGCGCACAATTCAAAGCAGAATACAATGTGGATGTAGTAGTTGAGAACATCTCAGGCATCCGCGATCAATTCCTCGTGGCTGCCCCCGCTGGCGAAGGTCCGGACATCATCGTGCTTGCTCACGACCAACTGCCTGCCCTCATCGCATCTGGTCTGATCGCTGAGATCGACCTCGGCGCCAAAGCTGCAGATTTCGACCCCGAATCCCTGAAAGCTTTCACCTATGAAGGCAAACTCTACGGCATGCCCTATGCCCGTGAGAACCTCGGCTTTTTCTACAATGCCGACCTGGTCACAGAAGTCCCCACCACCTGGCAGGGCGTCTACGACCTCTCCAAGACCCTCATCGATGAAGACAAAGTCCAATATGGTATCGTTTTGGGCGGCACTTCCTATGATGCCTATCCCTGGATGACCTCTCAGGGCGGCTACGTTTTCGGCATTGACGAAAACGGCGACTACGACCCCACCGATATTGGTGTTGGCTCTGAAGGCATGATCAAGTTCGGTGAAATGGCTCTGCAGTGGAAGAACGACGGTATCCTTTCCGATAACCTCGACAACACCACCGCTAAATCCATGTTCCTCAATGGCGACGTTGCCTTCTTTATGAATGGCCCATGGGAAATCAATAACCTGAAAGCCTCCGGTTTGAACTTTGGCATCGCCAAATTCCCCGATGGTGGCTATCCCTTCCTGGGTGTCCAGGGCTTTGCAGTCAATGCAATGTCCGAGAACGTTCTGCTCGCACAGTCCTTCCTGACCGAATTCGTCGCAACTGAAGACGCTATGCTTGCTCTCTACGAAGCCGACCCCCGTGGTTCTGCTTATCTGCCCGCTGCAGCTAAGATCGACGATCCTTACCTGAAGGCAATTGCCGAAGCTGGTGAAAACGCCAAACCCATGCCCGCCATTCCCGAGATGGGTGCTGTCTGGTCTGACTGGGGCAATGCCCTCACCTTCATTTTCGACGGTTCCAAGACCCCTGAACAGGCCTACACCGATGCCGCCAATAATATCCAGATCGCCATTTCCTCCAAGGGTATGGTCAACGTTGCTGGTTCTTTCCAGACCGAAGTTGGCTGCGGCTCTGACTGGATGCCTTACTGCGCTCAGACCGCTTTGACCCTGGGCGAAGACGGTAAGTACACTGGCACCTTCACCATCCCCGCTGGTGACTACGAATGCAAAGTCGCCCTCGACGGTGGCTGGGCAACCTCTTACGGTGACGGAGATGCCAACTACATGTTCACGGTTGCCGCTGATGGCGATGTGACCTTTACCTTCGATCCCGAGTCACACGTACTCGAGATCACAACTCCGTAATCTCGTGTTTCAAGAGGAGTCCGGCAAAGCCGGACTCCTCTCATTATTCTTTGGAAAGGAGAGGCAGTGAATGAATACTCTTGACGCTTCCAAAGCTAATCTCGCCAAAAAAACCATTAGCAATATCAGCAACCTGGCTACTATCATCATAGTTGCTATTGTTGATGTGGCATTGGCTTGGTTTGCATTTAAGCTTTTTGGCCTCGGTTATGTTCCCATTGGTATTTGTCTGATCATCATTATCGTGATGATTTCTGTTGCGTTTTTGGTGCCCAAAGCCCACATGTTCAAATGGATGGCAGTTGGTTTGAGTGCCTGGCTGCTTTTTTCTATTTTTCCGATCGTTTATACAATTTACAATGCTTTTACCAACTATGGGGACGCTCACCTTATCACACAAACGCAGGCTATCGAACAAATCCAGGCGCAAACCTATTTACCCGAAACCGGGAAAGCCTATCAATGGATCGCTTACCGCTCCAATGATAACAAGTATTTGCTCTGGCTTAAAGATGCAGAGGGAAATACGAAACTGGTTACCCAGGTTGGCATGGAAGGTGATGCCGAGATTCCACTTGTCAGTGGAGAAAATGGCATCGGAGAGCTTGACGCGGAGGGCGCCCCAATCACTATTGAAGGCTACAAACGCCTTAATCGGATCGAAGCCGCTACGGATAAAAACCTGACCAATATCAAGTTTGGCGATCCGGAAAACACTATCCAGGTGCGGTCCCCAACCGAGGCTGCGGAGCTTCTGCCTCTCTATGCCTATGACCCTGAAACCAATACGTTTACCCATGCAATCACTGGTACGGTTTATTATGATAAGGATGGCACGTATACCGCGAAAAATGGAGATCAACTGATCCCTGGTTATTCTGCCATTATTGGAATGGAAAATTTTGTTACGTTCATCAACAGCCCCGGTTTGCGCGGTCCTTTGGTGACAATTGTTATCTGGAACTTCCTCTTTGCCACCTTCAGCCTCTTGCTGACCTTCTCTGTGGGCTTGCTGATTTCGATTATTTACGGCGATCCCAAGTTTAAGGGCAAGAAGATTTTGCGGTCTCTCTTGCTGATCCCTTATACCATCCCAAGCCTGATCACCATTTTGATTTGGCGCGGTATGTTTAACCCGGATTTGGGTATCATCAACCGCATGCTTGAGAGCGTCTTCAATATTTCACCCCGCTGGTTCACCGAACCATGGCTGGCCCGTGCCGCACTGCTGATCGTCAATACCTGGCTTGGCTATCCCTATTGGATGCTTGTCACCAGTGGCGCACTCCAATCCATCCCCCATGATATTTACGAGGCTGCTGAAATTGACGGCGCCAGCGGCTGGCAGAGTTTCAGGAACATCACCCTGCCCCTCCTGCTTGTGAGCGTTGGTCCTTTGATGATTTCCTCCTTCATTTTCAACTTCAACAACTTCAACCTGATCTACGCCTTTATCAACGGTGGTCCGCCAATTCCAACGGCAACCACTCAGGCTGGATATACGGATATCATTATCAGCTACGTGTACAACCTGGCATTCGCCAGTGGGCGCGGCGTGCAATATGGCTATGCTTCAGCGATTTCGTTGATCTTGTTCGTGCTGATCGCGGTCATGTCTTTGCTGCAATTCAGATTCACAAATATGTGGGAGGAGGTTGGCGAAAATGTCTAAACAACCATCATCCATCAAACGCAGTCAAACCATTGGTTTGATCTGGCGCTGGGCTCTGGCCGTTGTCTTGATCTTCTTTAGTATCTTCCCGGTGTTGTGGATCATTTCCGCTTCGATTAACCCAGTGAACGACCTGGCGAATCAGAAATTGATTCCGGATAACTGGAGTTTTGACAACTTCCGCCAATTGGTGACGAATCCGATTTTCCCCTTTTTCACCTGGCTGAAAAATTCGTTGATCATTTCGACAATTTCCACTTTACTGACCCTTTCCCTGACCACGCTGGCAGCTTTTGCTTTTTCGCGTTTCCGCTTCCAGGGTCGGCAAAGCATGCTTAAGGCTATTCTCCTCATCCAGAGCTTCCCGAACCTGCTGGCAATCGTCGCTTTGTTCACCATCATCAAGCAAATCGGAGATGTCGTCCCGTTCTTTGGGCTCAACACCTATGCCGGCTTGATCCTGGTCTATTCCGGCGGTGCCATGGGCATGAACATCTGGCTGATGAAGGGTTACATGGATACCATCCCCCGGGATA
>WOZA01000031.1 GCA_011620505.1 Anaerolineaceae bacterium | reverse complement strand
CGGCGGGAGCCAGCTTCCCCCAAGGGAAGCCCAAGGAACAGCCCTCCCCGCCTCGAAGAGGAATGTGGATCAAGCGGTGAAGAATGTTTTTGGTGATTCATCCTAATTTTCTACAGTAATGCCCGCATTAGTCTCCCGACTGTTGCACGGCGGGAGCCAGCTTCCCCCTGGGGAAGCCCGGGCTGTCGCCGTACATCGTGCCCTTCGGGTAAATTGCAGTTCAAGCCAGGGTGATTATCCTCAAGCTGAGTGTGCCAATCTTGAGAATGGCTACCTGTTTTGATTGCCAAAGTTCAATGTGACGGTGATTGTTTTCCAGGTTTATTCAACGACGGGTAACCACGGGGGGTTACCCCTACAAAGGTATTGAGCAGGATAGAAGGTTTTCGTAGGGGCAGACCCCCGTGTCTGTCCCCGGAATATATGACACAGTCGTCTTCTTCCTGACCCAATTAACCAAAACAGCTATAATAGTGCCCATGAAAACCGTAAAACTATTGGTGCTGGCCTGTTGCGCCCTGTTGATCGCCCTGCCCCTTGGCAGCACCCTGGCACAAACCCCAACTCCGAACACTTATGGCATCCTGACCTCCACGCCACAGGCAGATGGCTCCATTTATCACGTGGTCCAGGCTGGCGAGAATCTGTGGGTCATCTCCAATGCCTATGGCATTCCAGGCAGTGAAATCATGGTCCTAAACGGAAACAGCCCCGAAGCAGAGGAGGTCTACATTGGCCAGGTCTTGCTTATCCGCAGGGCAAACACCCCGACCCCAACCAGTAACGTGACGCCAACCCCCATCCCCACCACCCCGCAGCCAACGGTTTTTGTCCCCAGCCGTACGCCCATTCCGACCAAAACACCTCTACCCTCTCCCACGCCCACCCAGCCGCCATCGACCGCGCAGATCCTCTTCGGAGACAG
Organism: Anaerolineaceae bacterium; assembly: GCA_011620505.1. Classification (GTDB taxonomy): domain Bacteria; phylum Chloroflexota; class Anaerolineae; order Anaerolineales; family Anaerolineaceae; genus Mesolinea. The sequence goes on along the minus strand of WOZA01000031.1, from coordinate 8,695 downwards.
CCAAAAGGTCGGTTTGACACTGGCCGCAATCAGCTTCGTCGGTTTGGTGCTTGTGATCACCTTTGGCTTCCTGAAGAAACCGCGTTAGCTCCTTATTCGCATGTCAACTGACCAACGTATCGTCATTCTCGCTGATACCCATGTTGGGGATCGCACACCGGAGATTGAGCCCGCTCTTCTGCGCGCGATAGAGGCGGAGCTGCCAGACCGTATCTTTCATGCTGGGGATGTGTGCAAACCGGAGGTCATCGAACGGTTATCGCACATCGCGCCAACCGACGCGGTTCAGGGCAACCGGGACTGGTTTATGGGATACCACCTGCCGCTGGAATGCCATCATCAAATCAACGGCGTCAAAATCACTTTGGCTCATGGGCACATGAGCATCTGGCAGTGGTTCCTGAATTACGTAGTCCTCTTTTTGTTTGGGACCATCAGCGGTCATCGCCAGTTTCAGCAAAAACTCGCCCAAAAGTATCCTGATGCGGACGTGATCATTTACGGGCACATCCACGTCCGCCAGGATGAGGTCATGGATGGCATCCGGTTTATAAACCCTGGCGTCGGATATCCGGAGCGGCGCAACCAGTACAAACCTCAGTATGCCGTTCTGACCATAACCAGCCAGGGAGAAGTCCGGGCAGAATTCAAATCAGTCCAGCCAGACCCGCCGGCATCGGTATAATTGAAGCATGCCCGGCCAAATTCTAAGCTCCCCAAAAAATCCGAACATCCAGCTCGTACGCAGCCTGCTCGAGCAGAGCAAAGCGCGCCGCAAACATAACGCCTTCGTCGCAGAAGGGGTCCGCGTGCTGGAAGATGGGTTGGCTTCGGCTGTGCCGCTGCGTTTTTTACTTTACAAGACCAGCCTAAGCACTCGTGCGAAAACGCTGCTTGAAGGCCTTAAACCCGGGCAACTCGCATTTGAAGTAGAAGATCGCCTTTTTGACAGTCTGAGTGACACAGAAACTTCCCAGGGCATCCTGGGGGTTTTTAGTATTCCCGAGTCTTCCCAGCCTGCCAGGCCCGGGTTTGTGGTGATCCTTGATCAACTGCGGGATCCTGGCAACCTGGGCACCATTCTGCGCTCAGCAGAAGCCGCTGGCGTGCAGGCAATCTGCCTGCCCCCCGGCACCACGGATGTGTGGGCGCCAAAGGTTGTTCGCTCCGCGATGGGTGCGCATTTCAGGCTGCCGCTGCTGCAATGGCCCTGGGAGGCCATCACCGCCTATGTGGAAGGTTTGAGCGTGTATCATGCGGATATGGACGGGCAGGAAAGCCTGTGGCAAGCAGATTTTCGTGGACGCATTGCGCTGCTGATCGGCGGTGAAGCGGAGGGCATCAGCCCGGAAGGACGCTTGCTGGCAACGCATAGTGTGCGCATTCCGATGGTTGGAAAGACAGAATCACTCAATGCTGCAGTTTCTGCGAGTGTGCTGATGTTCGAGGTGCTGCGCCAACGCAGCCAGAAAGTCTGATTATGAAAATACGTTCCATCACGGTCTTTTGCGAGCCAGGTTACCCGGTAAATCGGCTGCTTATGCAGCAGACAGGGATTTTCGCCAGCCATGCCCGTAAGTTATTTGAAGAAGCAGGCTTTGAGGTTCAATCCTTGCGCCTGGCAACACCGCCTTTTGGTCAATTTGTGGCACCCATTGATTTACCAGAAGCTGCCCAGAGCTATGCCATCGAAGCCCACGCTGATGGGTTTGAGTACGTCTCACTTGGCCCTGCCGGGCATGACCTGGCCGAGTGGGGTGCGATCCCGGATGCGTTGGGGCGCAGCGACCGTGTTTTTCTTTCTGGATCGCTGACGACCCAACAAGGTGAGCTCGACCTGGCAAACGCGGGCCGCTGCGCGGAAACAATTGTGTCACTTTCGAAACTGGAGCCGGATGGCTTCGCAAATTTGCGCTTTTGCGCGCTGGCGAACGTGCCCGCGTGCACGCCCTTCTTCCCTGCCGCCTATGCGCAGCAGGAGGGTCCCGCCTTTGCGCTTGCTCTCCAATCGGCAGATCTTGCGCTCGAATGTTTCAGGCAAGCCAAAAGCCTGCACGAAGCCCGTCAGTGCCTTGTTGACAAAATTAATTCAAACGCTGCCAGGCTGGAAGTTGTTGGTGAAAAACTGGAGAAAATGTACGGATACCAGTTCAAAGGGTTGGATTTCACCCTTGCACCTCACCCGGACCAAAGCGCTTCCATTGGCAGCGCGCTCGAAGCTTTGGGCTTACCCGCCTTCGGTCCAAACGGAAGCCTGTTTGCCAGTACTTTTCTTACCACCAGTCTGCAGCAAGCCCAATACCGGAAAATTGGCTTTAATGGCCTGATGCTGCCCGTGCTCGAAGACAGCAGGCTTGCCCAGCGGGCCGCTGAAGGCAGCCTGAGCGTGACCGAATTATTGCTGTTTTCGGCTGTCTGCGGTGCAGGATTGGACGTCATCCCCCTGCCTGGCGACACCACTCCCGAAGAAATCTACCCCATCCTGCTGGATCTCGGAGCTTTGGCTCTGCGGCTCAACAAACCTCTCACAGCCCGGCTAATGCCTGTGCCAGGCAAGCAAGCGGGAGACCCGACCGCCTTTGACTTTGGCTATTTTGCCAACAGCCGCGTGATGCCTTTGCGTTCGCAAAAGTTGTCAGGATTAATGATTGGTGATGAGAGGATTAAACTGCCGCAGCGGGAAGCTCAGGGCTGAATTTCACGTACCTGTTTGTAATTGACGATCACGAGGTTGCTGTCACAGTTGCCTGTGATACTCAGATAGGTCTGGGCGGATAATGCCTCACCGTTTGCATCGAATAGCTGGATAGTGAGGTCGCTTTCCCGGATGCGCTGATTTTCAATTACGAAGCCAAAACCTGACTCCCCATATACGGTAACATCTCCTGATGCACTGGTCAGATCAACCGGGATTCCGCCGTAAGTGCCGCCGAGTTTGACTGTCAGACCCAAAATCGGAGCTTCACGCAAATCCAGGATTTCGCCGCCAATAAAGAGATACTCTTCGCAGCTGTATTGAGAGAAAAGCATGGAATTCGGGTAACCCTTGGGCGTGCCCTTGATCACAAAAGGCATCGGCTTTTCGGTCGGCGTGGGTGTATGGGTCAGGGTTGGCTCTGGAGTGAAGGTGGCGGTCGGTTCGAGAGTCTGCGTTTGGGTGGGAGTGGTGGTTACACTCTGGACAGGAGTGGTCGGATTCATCGCGGTAGGCTCGTTCGTCAGTCCTGCCGGCAGACTGGTGGCAGTGGGTTTCGCTTGCAGGGGGTTGGGCAGGATGCCCAGCAGCATCAACAACACCACCAGCACCAAAGCCAATAGCAAGACGCCGGCTCCAATGCTGCCGCAGCCCGTTGACTTCTTGGGCTGCTCCATTGGTACCGCCATCGGGCGAGTAGCAGGATTGGGTCGTCGGGTTGGTTGGCGGGTTCGGTTACTCACGGAATTTGGATGACTATCTGTGAATTGGCAATTGCCGCGCTAAGCCAGTCCTGGAGGGCTTTGGTCTGCAGGGCAATGCGGGCGTCGGTAGTTAGGGGGTGGGCCGATTCGTGCGCCTGCACCTCGATGATGTGGTAGCCGATCTCGGATTGGATGATCTCCGAGCGAGCGCCGACCTCAAGGCTGAAAGCAGCTGCTTCGACTTCCGGGTAGAGCAGGTAACCGCGCGGGAACCAACCCAGTTCGCCGCCAGATTCGGGGCTGTACTCCCAGGCCAACGTGCCAAAGTCCGTGCCACTGGCAAGGCTTGTCAGCGCGCGCTGTGCGCCTTCGGGGGTAAGGGCGAAAATCTGCCGTGCCCGCACCTGTTCGACCGCGTCGGGGATGGTGGCTGAGATCTGGTCGCGCTGCCAGGCGGCTTCTGAGGCAAGCGTAAGCGCCATGCGGAACTCAGCATCGTCATAATGATTGTTGGTCAACCAGTCCGCGAAAGCCTGCTGTGAACCCAGCCCGGCGATCAGTCCATCAATTTTCGCCTGGAGATCTGCCTCGCTGAGAGCATAACCGTTGTTGTGGGCTTCCTGCGCCAGCAACTGTTGTTCGATCAGGAAGTTTAAGACAGTCTGGCTGATTTCAGCATCCCCTGGTTTGACCGCTTTATCAGCCAGCGAATCGCGGTAGCGCCAGACTTCATTGTTGAAGTAACTCAGCGGGATGGGTTCGCCATTGACCAGCGCTGCGGCTGGAATTGAGGTGAGAGTAGGTTCCTGGGTGGCAGTGGCTGTGCTGGCGATTGCGGTTGGGATGGTTACCTCGGGAGTAGGGGTCACTGGCGGGGTCTGAGTCCTTTCACAGCCGGTGGACAAAAGAAGCGCTGTGGTTATTAGCACCAGCGCGAGAAAGGTTACAGGTTTTCGCAGAAACATGGGCTTATTATACTCATTCTTGAGGTATGCTTCAGAGAAAGGTGATGCCAGTCTACAGATGATGACAATCGTTAGCAAATACACAATGACGAGAGGTAATCTGTCTTTTTACCGTCACCCTCGCCGGTAGGGGCGAAGCATTCTGTACTGATACCAGAAATAACCATGAACTATTTATTGGAATGCTTCGCCCCTACGTCTAAATTGAAATCGGTCTGATGTTCATGACGCAGCATTATTACTGCACACGGAACCGGATTGAAAAGCGCAATCCGGCTTACAACCGAAAAGGTAAAGGTAGATAGCCACGATCGTTACGCTCCCTCGCGATGACGATATCGTTTGCACCGGCGTCCCCGGTGCGAAACATCCCCCGTGGGACCGAGCAGACAATGTGACTACCCGTACGTGTCCGGGCAGAGACTGGGGGCTTGCCCATACAAAAAACGTCTAACCACAATTAGCTAAAACGTCCTTTTCAATTACACCAAAGCATTCTATGGATTTGTAGCGAAATGGTATACTTGACAAAAGTTGATTGCACCGTTTAATATGCTATAAATCGAACTTTGTTAGCTGACAAAGGAAGGAATTACAAAACATGGCACAGAAAAAATCTCAGAGCTTGCTCTCTTCTTATCGAAAGAAATCGCGCAAGAACAGCGGCAAAACACTCCTGCTTGTCCTGGTTGTTATTCTGATCATCGCTGGATTGGTGTTGCTGGCATTATGGGCAACTGGCAATCTCGGTGGTGGCGGACTGCAACTCTTCGCGACCGACACTCCCACCCCCACCATGACCCTGACCCCGACCCCGGTCACCCCAACCAATACCGCCACGGTCACCCCGACCATCACCGAAACGCCGACACCCTCACTGACGCCCACCCTCGACGGTCCTTTCGATTACGTGGTACAGGAAGATGACTATTACTGCGCAACCATCGCCGAAAAATTTAATGCCGATCTGGAAGTATTGTTGATGATCAACAATTTCACTGGTGGAACCTGCTACATCAAACCTGGTGACATCATTAAAGTGCCTGCCCCGTGGCAGCGGATGCCCACCTCCACACCAGTCCCCACTGAACTTCGCCCGGGCACAGTCATCGACTATATTGTCGAATCTGGTGCCACGCTCGAAACGGTTGCCCAGTTCTTCCGCTCTACTCCAGAACGCATTATTACCGAAACCAACCGCTATCGCACAGCCAACGGCATCACTCCACTACTAAGCGAAACGACACCGCTTTACATTGGTGACCTGCTCAAGGTGCCGGTCAACATCGCCACGCCAGTCCCGTCAGCGACTGCCACGCGCACGATGACACCTTCCCCCACCCCTTGATCCTGACACACGAATCAAAAACGGATGCGGCAACCGCATCCGTTTTTTGTTATCTTCAAAGACTATTCTGCGTCTTCTTTCTGGCTTTTGTCGCCAGGGTTCACAATGATACCGTTTTTTATGGGCACCATCTGGTAATTCTCGGAAATCTCAATGTCGTATTCAAGGAAATTTGTAATCAAAACACGCAGCAGGATGATGACAAACAGCGACAACAACTCATTAAAACGCGGGGAGATCGTCAGGCTTAAGATGTCCGCCGCCATCGCAAATTCGAGCGCAAGACTCAAGCGATGCCCCATTCTCAAGCGGATGTTCTCGGAAGAACGGATTTGATCCAAATAATCCCTGTTAAAAAGGCGTTTCACGTATGAGATCAGTCCATGGATCGCAGAGGTGACTATGACAATGACCGAAGCTGCCTCACAGCCCAAAATAGCATAACCGACTACCGTTTCAACCTGCTCGCTGTAGGGTATGACTGGATCTGAATAGGTAGAATCTTTGGCGATGTATAAGGCAATGATGACCGCAATGATCAAGATCGTCGGCAGGACAATCTTGCTCAGCGAGGTTGCTGAAGTTTCGCGAATTGAATTAGCATTGTGCATTTTTTCTGTCATAAGATCTTCTCAGAAATGTTCTTATTTGAGGTTTACCAGCCGCCCATTATCTGCGGCGGACTGGAACAAAGCATCGATCACAACCATGTTGTTGATGGCGTCAGAAAGTGGAAACTGGGGTACATCCTTGCTGACAACCACGTTGTAGAAGTGATCTAACATGCGTTTGTAGTCGTTTTCGGCACGGAAATTGATGCGCTTGTTTTCCTTGGCTGCCGTGTTTAGCCAGGTTCTGGCACTTTCACCATGCGGATTGAAAGGGTTTTCGATGTGAATCGTGCCCGCAGACCCAACGATACGCAGGAACTGGGAGGCTTCAGCATTGAATGAAACCATGAACTGCCCAAAAACCTGGTCGCCAAAGTCGAGTGTGGCGACGGTTTGCAGATCCACCCCCGATTTACTCATCTGGCAGATCGCTTGCACACTGGCTGGCTCACGCCCAACCAGCAGGCGCTGGATATTGATGCAGTAACAGCCTAAGTCGTACAAGGCTCCACCGCCGAGGTCTGGCGCGAGGCGAAAATCATCTGGATTACCAAGCATAAAGCTGAACCCGGACTGCACAAGCCGTACTTTACCAATAGTACCGGAATGTATGATTTCACGGATCTTCTCAAAGCGATCGCTGTAGCGATACATAAAACCTTCCATCAGCACAACCGAACTCTCCAGCGCAGTGCTGATCATCAGCTGGGCTTCGTTTGCGTTGAGGGCAAAAGGTTTTTCGACCAATACGTGCTTGCCGGCTTGCATCGCCTTGATTGCCCAGGGAGCATGCTCGCTGTTGGGCAGTGGAATGTAAACAGCCTGGACATCGCTGTCAGAAATGAGGTCATCATAATTGCCATAGGCGCGCGGTATCTCGAACGGCTCAGCGAATTCCTGCGCGCGCGTCAGATCACGGCTGGCAACTGCGATGACCGGGGTGTGCTTCATACTCAACAGAGCTGGAATGATTGATTTTTCTGCAATCCTGGCCGTCCCGAGGATTCCCCAATTCAATTCCGGCTTGTGAAACAAGTTGCCCCCAATGGGCTTTGATGATAAGATTTCCATACGACCTCTTTTCTTCAATTGCACGAAGGTGTTTGTAAACATTATATACCGTATTCGTGCGGTTTTTTAACCTGAAAACCTATTTTTTATTAAAGGAGAAAAATGCCCTCACCGGAAATAATTCAGCAACTACAGGAAAAAATCCAATCTCAACGCGAAGATATCATCCGCTTTATGCGTGAGATTTGCGCGATCCCCAGCATGGACTCCAACATCGAAGCGGTCGGCAAACGCATTGCCGCGGAAATGACATCGTTGCACTTTGACGAAGTCCGTTTCGATAAAATGGGCAACATCGTGGGGAGCATCGGCAACGGCGAAAAAGTGATCGTTTTTGACTCTCACATAGACACAGTCGGCATCGGCGACCCACACGAATGGAAGTGGGATCCTTTTAAAGGCAAGGTGGAAGACGGCGTGCTTTATGCTCGCGGTGCTTGTGACGAGAAAGGCTCTACCCCTGGCATGGTTTATGGACTTTCTGCCGCGCGCGATTTGGGCTTGCTTGAAGGCTGGACTGCCTGGTACTTCGGCAATATGGAAGAATGGTGCGATGGAATAGCCCCAAACACCTTTGTGGAAGTTGACCCGAAGATCAAACCAGACTTCGTGGTGATCGGCGAACCGACCAAGATGAATGTTTACCGCGGTCACAAAGGTCGCATTGAGTTGAAAGTGACTGCCAAGGGTGTTTCGGCGCATGCCGCCAGTAACCAGATAGGCATCAATGCCATTTACTTGCTGCTCCCTGTCATTGCAGGCATTCGTGACCTGGAACCACAACTCGGGGATGATCCTTTCCTTGGGAATGGCAAGATCACCGTTTCGGACATGCAGGTCAAGACCCCGAGCATTAATGCGGTTCCCGATGAAGCTGTCATTTTCATCGACCGGCGCATGACTTTTGGAGAGACCAAGGAGGAGGCGATTAGCCAGGTGGAAGCCCTGATCCCGGAAGAAAGCAAGGATCGGGTCAGAGTGGAAGCCTTGTTCTACGATGTTCCCTCCTATACCGGCTTCGTTTTCCCGGTCGAAAAGTATTTCCCTGCGTGGGCGATCCCGGAGGATCACGCGCTGGTGCAGGCAGGGCTCGAAACCCGCCGCCAGATTGGATTGGAAGATGCCCCGGCTGGCAAGTGGGCTTTCAGCACGAATGGCATTTACTGGGCGGGAAAAGCTGGCATTCCTTCCATCGGCTTCGGGCCTGGCGATGAAGTGACCGCGCATACGGTCAATGACAGCGTCAAGTTGGATGATGTGGTCAAGGCGGCTGAGTTCTATGCGCTTATTGCAAGTCTGAT
>WOZA01000154.1 GCA_011620505.1 Anaerolineaceae bacterium | reverse complement strand
GGGCAATCATCGGAGTGAAGGTTGGTGTCGCGCCAGAGGTGGGGCTGGGAAGGTTGGTCAATGTGAGAATAGTATTTCTCGCTGTAATGTTATTCCTGATAAGTATGGATCCAACTACAAACGCTGCTAATGCCACCAAACCGAGCACCGCAAAAATTAACACCTGGTTGTGATTACCTTTTTGATCTCCCTTAGCCTGGTTTTGAGTTGGCCCATTGAACCTGTTTGCCGGGTCGTTCTGAAAGGGCTTTTTTTCCTGGGAATAGAGTTTCTCAGCAGCCTGTTGCTCCTCCGCAGGCGAGGCTTGGTGGTAAGCCTGGTCGCCAGTTCTGGAGCTTCTCGCACCTTGCTGTCCGCTTAGTGGAACAGAGCCAACCACCGGTGGAATGTTGGACTTTTGCTGACCAGGTCTGCCTTGATTTGCCGGGTTTATTTGCGGCCTGTGTGAATCGTTTACTTCGGGAGTCACGGTGCCGAATTTGGGCGTTGTATTTTGTGAGTGGCGGACGATTTGTGAGAACGATATATCCTCAGACACAGGTTTTTCGCCAGGTAAGGCAGTTGTAGAGTCTGTTTCCCTGCCGGTTTTGCCTATACCAACAAAGCTTTGCCTTACAGCTGAGAGGAAGTCACTCATGGACTGATAACGATCTTCAGGCTTCTTTGCCAGCGCGACCGAGAGCACGTCCACTAATTGGCGGGGCAACTTATCACTGAAAACCGGTGCCTCCAACATATGCCTGGATAAAACATGTACGAAGGTGTCACCAGCAAACAGCACCTCTCCGATAATCGTTTCATAAAAGACGCAAGCAAGGCTGTAGATATCCGCAGCCGGGGTTGGGAGGTCTTTGCCCTGCCAAAGTTCCGGCGGAACGTAAAAAGGTGTGCCGGAAAATTGATTGAAGGTGTGACAAGCAGTTTGGTCGGTACTGAGCACTGCTTTTGATATGCCAAAATCACCGATCGCCGCTTCGCCGGCAGCATTAAATAAGATATTGGAAGGTTTGATATCCCGATGGATTAGCCCGATCCGGTGCCCCGCATCCAGTCCGTGTGCCACCTGGTATAACATCCGGATGGCGTCTTGCAGAGGCAGATGACCGGTATCTTTGATCTTTTGCTCGAGACTGCCGCCTATGCAGTATTGCATTGCGATAAAGATTTGATTGTCTACTTCCCCAACCTCATAAATCTGGATGACGTTGGGATGCGAAATTTTTGCCATATGGCGGGCTTCGCGCTTAAACGCCTCAATCAGGTCGGTATGGGCGAGATGTTCAGGAAGCAAGACTTTAAGGGCGACAATGCGATCGAGGGTAACATCTTTGGCCTTATACACAACGCCAAAGCCGCCACGACCGATTTCTTCGAGAATTTCAAATTTTCCCAACTTCATATCTGTGTTTACGCTGCTTTTGGCAGACTTCCCCTTCCTCTTGATGTCGTTATTCTGCAATTATAACCGAACACGCCTTCAACTATCGACGGAAAGGAGCAAAAAACGTTTAGGGTGCAGGTAAAACGCAACGAAAGCCGATATCGTTGCTGCTGTTGCTTACGGGGGAAGTGCCACGGTAAACTGTGCGCAACACATCCCAACCATAGTCATAGTACCAACTCCCACCGCGCAGCACCTTGATATCCCCGCTGGATGGACCTGAAGGATTACTAACTGGTGATCTGCTGTAATAGTCCTCCTGGTACCAATCGTTCACCCACTCCCATACATTGCCTGCCATGTCCAACGCGCCGTAGGGGCTAGCGTTTTCTGGGAAACTCCCTACAGCCTTTGTGTCGAGAAAACAGCGCTTACTTGTTGCTTCATTAAATGAATTTACCAGGCTGCAGCTTGGGTTTTCATTTCCCCAGGGATACATTCTGCCATCCGTTCCCCGAGCAGCTTTCTCCCATTCCGCTTCGGTAGGCAGCCTTCCACCCGCCCATGCACAATAATCCCGGGCGTTGTACCAATTAATGTGGATAACCGGATATTCCGCATAACTGGGATTTCCGTAATAACTGCTACGCGTGTCAGATGATGTATCGCTTGGGGCGTCACACTTACCAGCTTTGACGCATGCTTTATATTGCGCGTTGCTGACTTCAAACTTGTCGATGTAAAACGCATTCAAGAAGACTTCGTGAACGGGTTTTTCATCAACATAAATGATAATTTCATTTTCTTTATTAATTCCGGTGGCACTGCCCATCTCAAAACTTCCTTCAGGGACAAAGACCATCTCCATATCGTCGAGCTCTCTGAATTTTGTTGAGCCGATACTAAACACTGACGTTGGGGAAGGAGTCATTGCAAAGTTGTCTTCAGCAGTTACTGTAGAGCCAATTTGCGAGTTTTCTGCCGGAAAAACGCAACGGAAACCAAGTGTGTTGTAATCCGCACTGGACGGATCGTAACCGTACCTGGAGGTCGTTCTGAGGTCCCAAGCATTGTCTTTCCAGCTTCCGCCGCGAAAGACTTTGAATTCACCCGTTTTGGGACCCAATGGATTGTTTGTGTCAGCCACGCCAAAGGGTCCATACCAGTCGAGTACCCATTCCCAAACATTACCAGCCATGTCCAGCGCGCCATATGGGCTGTTACCTCGTTCAAGCTGACCAGCCCTCATGGTATCCCCAGAATTTTCATTAAAATTTGCCTTGGTGCTATCAGGATTGGTGTCACCCCAAGGATAGATACGACCATCAACCCCACGGGCAGCCTTTTCCCACTGAGCTTCTATGGGCAGGTCTCCACCAGCCCATTGGCAATAATCCTGTGCCTGGAACCAAGTCACATGAACTACAGGGTAATTATCATAAGCTGCGTCTCCAAAATAACTATCTCGTGTGTATGAACTTGTGCTGCTTGGCTCTGTACAGGCTCCTTCAGAAACACACTGCGCATATTGCGCGTTAGTCACTTCGTATTTGTCGATCCAGTAAGTGTCCAAATAGACTAGCCGAACCGGTTTTTCATCTTCATCCCCCGTAATGCTGCCCATCTCAAAACTGCCTTCAGGGACGTAGAGCATCTCCATACCGTCCTGTTTTCTGTAACTTGGTGCATTTAGTTCCGTGGTCGGTGTTTGGGATTTGGCAGCCTGAGATCCCGTCCCTTGATCGGATTGAGGAGGTAAAATTACCGATCGAAAAATTAGAAAACCGGCCAGAAGTGAAATCAAACCCAAGCTGACTATGAGCGGTAAGAGGCCTTTTTTCTTTTTTGGTGTCTTAGTTCCAGGGATTTGACTGGTTTGAACTGGTTCTTGATCATAAGCTTGCTGGATGGTTGCTAGCAGATCTTTATTTTTGGACCCTATGGACGTCGAAACTGGCGGGATAATTACATTTTCAGGATTAGCAGGACGGAGATCAGCCAACGCTATGAAATTTACGCTGCCGTGCTTTACTTCGGATGTTTCTGTTTGAGATTTTAGCAGGGGTGGGGTGCTGGAAGGTTTTGGAACCTCAGCCACCGGCTTGGCGATTTTTTTAGTGGGTGAAGTCGGTTCAATAGTTTTTTGCGGCACCTCTGGCGAAGGTTGTTTTGGCTCGGTCACGGGCTGCGGAGGAGGTGTCTGTTGAACAGGCTTAACCGCCTGGCTTTCGGGCGCAGTGCGGCGCTGGGCTTGCCTGACTATTTGATCGAAGGTAATTTCTCCGTGGGCAAGCGGCTTTGGAAGCTCATTGATCACATCGATTTGGGTGGATGGCTCTGTTTTTTTTGCTCTTGTCTTTCTGTTCTCGAGTGCCGACCTGGTGGCCATCAGAAAATCATTCATGGTCTGATAACGGTCGCTGGGGTTCTTTGCGAGGGCAACGGTGAGAAGTTCCGCCAGGTTTTCGGGGAGGTTCTTGCTAAAAATCGGAGCTTCGAGCACATGGCGGGTCAACACATGTTCATAGGTCTCCCCAGCAAATAGGATCTCGCCGGTTAAGGCTTCATACAACACACAGGCAAGGCTGTAGACATCCGCAGCAGGTGAGAGGTTTCCGGAGGATTGCCAGAGCTCCGGCGGGATGTAATAGGGGGAACCGGCAAATTGATTAAAGGAGTTAGTTGTTTCGGGAGAACCTTGCAGGATGGATTTCACCACGCCAAAATCACTGATCGCAATATAGTCATCCGTGTTGTACAGGATGTTTGCAGGCTTAACATCCCGATGGATAAGGCCCACCTTATGACCGGCTTCCAGTCCTCGGGCGGCCTGGTTAAGCATGCGGATGGCGTCTTTGAGGGGCAATGGACCCCCAGCTTGGATTTTTTGTTCAAGGCTGCCGCCGTCAAAATACTGCATAGCGATATAAATCTGACCATCTAGATCCCCGACCTCGAAGATCTGGACAACGTTAGGATGCGAAACCTTAGCCATTAACCTGGCTTCACGTTTAAATGATTCGATGAACTTTTGGTCAGAATTGTATTGTTTGTGGAGGACTTTAAGCGCGACGATGCGGTCGAGAGATGTATCATTGGCACAGTAAACAGTACCAAAACCCCCGTGTCCAATTTCCTCGAGGATGTCAAATTTCCCCAAATGCATGCCACTTCCTCTGGTTTCCAGTGGAATTATTCTCCACTAAATGTTATTTTGTAATTATACCTTTACACTTCGTCAAGAAGCCCAACAAATTTCATTCTGGTGGCTGGAAAAGCAGCAGGGTATTGCTGGTGGAGTCGGAAACCCAAACCTTGCCGTCGGCGGTGGTGGCGATGCCGCTAATGACTCCCATCGGATAGCTGTTGTCGAACCCGCCCCACAGGACTTTGAAGGCACCTTCACTATCAAACCCAATCACGCGCCCGCGGTCGGGATCCGTGATATACACATTGCCGTCTTTATCCAGCGCCAGGAACGGTTTGTTGTCCAGGGAGTCCGAGCTCCAGGCATCCACCTCCCACAACCTGGCTGAGCGGAACTGCAGCCCGGTTGGGTCCGGTTCAAAGACCTGCACGCGGTAGTTCCAGGTGTCGGCGATGTAAATCTTGCCATCCGGACTGATCTCGATCCCGACTGGTTCGTCCAGGTTGCCAGCTTCAAGCCCCAGGCCGCCAAATTGGGTCAGGTAGGTGCCATTTGCATCGAAGACGACCACGCGCTGCTTGCCGGTGTCGGTCACAAAAACGCGCCCGGTTTGGTCCACGGCGATCCCGCGGGGACCCCAGAAGCCATCCGGCAGACCATTGACTTCGAAGACGCTCCACATTCGCAGGAACTGCCCTTCAGGTGTGAAAACCTGGATACGATGATTCCACGTATCGGCGACGTAGACATTCCCATCGGGACCAACCGCGACACCCCAGGGTTCGTTCATGAGACCTCCGGGGATGTCTCCATCCATCACGTTGCCATAGCCACCAAAGGCATTGAGGAACAAACCCTGCGAGTCGAGGTGCACGATGCGATGATTGCGCGAATCCGCAACAAACAGGCTGCCATCCGCGGCAGTGGCAATATCCCGGGGAGCATTAAAGGGGGTTTCACCCGCATAATTGATCACGCTCAATGGTTCGAGGCTGACGGTGTTGCCAGCATAAGGATCCACACGCGGCGCTTCGGGTTCCGGGCTGACGCCATATTCCCAGATCATGGCAGCGATATCTTTTTTGATATACATGCGTGCGGTGTCGCTGGGCGACCAGGTGGCGAGGGTCAGCGAGGGGTTGTTGAAGGCAATGGCGTACTGCGTGTAGTCTCGGTTGAACCAAAGCTGCCAGATGGCAGAGCGTTTGGCAGGGTCTTTCCAATCGCTCAAGACGCTCGCGAGAGACCAATCGCGGTAAAGCGATTCGTTTGGCCACCACATACGCTTGTAGTCATAGCGATAGTATTCATCACGCACCACTGGTTCAATTTTGGAGAAATTCGATGAACCAACGACTATAACGGGAGAATCCTGGAGTGATTTGGTGACGTTCTGGTCAAAATCGACCTTGTTGGGATAGTCGCGCATGTACCACCAATAGGGGTAGCGCACGTTGTTGTCGTAGGCGACCTTAATGGTTTTATCGCCATAAAGCCGTTTTGAGATGGTTTCAATCTGCTCGACGGTGTCTTTCATGTCGCGCGTGGAATGGGCGTAGACCAGGAGCTCCATGGCGTTGTCATAATTGATGTAGGCGGCGCGGTAGGCTGTTCGGGCTGTTTGCAGGCTGAGCAAGGCAAAGAATGCCAGTAGGGCGGCCTTCCAGAAATTTGCGCCTCCCCAGTTTTTCAGTAGGGCGAACAACCCTGCGCCCGCGCCAAGGGTTCCCACCAGGGCAAGCAGAAAATCGCTGGTAGCCTGAAGCTGCACGATTTCTTTCCCCTGGAAGGGCGGTTCAGTGCCCAACAGGCTGCCGAGCAAACTACCAAAGGCAATGAAGAAGACGCCGCTCAAGAGCAAAATCAGCCATCCCTGCTTCTCGCGGACTTCCTGCCAGTCGATTTTCTCGATCAGGTAGCCTAAAGCCCAGCCAGCGGCCAGAATCATCGGCATCGTGATGTGAGTGGTCAGCCAGGGCATGCGTTCGCCAGCGAAAGAGAATGCCAGCAAGCTCATCACCGACCAGAAGAGCAGCAGGGCGAGGGTTGGCAGTTTTTCAGCGCGGCTTTCATCCAAAGGAGGTTCGGTAAAGAACCGCCTAATTCCACCAGGACGGACAGGCTCTTCGTGCTTGGACTCTTCGTGGGGAAGTTCTTCCGCAAGTTGCAATTCCTCTGAGACGAATTGTGCTTCCGCAGGCAGGGTGATTTCGGTTTCCTCGTCTGATACAAGTTTTGGATCATCTTCGACTAGCACTTCAGGAACCTCGGATTCAGCCTGGACTAATTCCACATGGGTGAAAGGTTCATTCACTTTGGCGAAGAAGAGTTTTTGAGATAAACCTATTATGAAGGCAATTACCGTCCCCAAGGCAGGTAGGTACTCATACATGGGGATCTGAACCAGCGCGTAGTAATAGAGCGGCTGGGTGCCCCTTTCAACGGTTTGCTGTTGCATCCAGTATCCGAGAGCACCGACGATACCCTTGAAAAAGCCTTCTCCATGGCTGAAAAACGTGGTGTAAAAGACGATGAAAATTCCCCAGAAAATAGCTGCACAGCGCAGGTATTTTTTTGGGTTCCAAAGCATGCCCAAGAGGACGGATAAGGCTGCCAGCAAGGCAAAAGTAATCCCGGAACGAATGATGCCTGCCTGGCTGTAGTCCGTGGCGTCGAATCCCAGGAGCGTAAGCGGCAGGGCTGTCAACAGGGGAAGGATGAGGATCAGGGGCAGGGCGATCAGGTCAAAAGTGCGGGAAGAACGGATTTGCTGCCAGCCAAGACCCTGAACAAGGAAAACGATCGCGGCAATTGCCGCGATCCCCGTTACGCCTGCGGACGCGATCAATGGCAGTTTCGAGTTGATCAGGGACACGGCCTCCCCAGCTTCGGGTGGAATGACGCCAGTCTGCAACGGGTCAGGTGTGTTCCCGAGCACATACACGCCCAGCGTGACGACGATCAAAGCCAGTGTGACGACCACGGCGATCAGGAATCGATTCTTGACATTCGCGGACTTCCAATTGCGGTGCAAAGCTTCATATATAAACAATAGTGCCAGGAAGATGGAAGCTTCAGCCGTGAAAATATACGAGGTGGCTTTGTCGGCGTAATGCATGGCGGTGATAAAAGTCAGCCAGTAAAGCCATTTTGATTGACCGTCTTCCATGTAGCGCAGGAAGAGCCAGAGCATCACGAGCCCCCAGAAGACGATGAAGATCTCGTTGCGAGTATAACGGCTGTAGAAGAGGATGTATGGCGAGATCATGAAAAGAGTAGCGGCGCAAAGTGAGCCAACACGGCCCAGGTAGCGGCGCCAGGCAAACAGCGTGAAGATCACCACCCCGATGCCAAACAGCGCTGCAGGTACCCGGGCGGAAAAGTCCGAATCACCGAAGAGGAAGTACGAAAGCGCCAGGGCATGGAACTGAAACGGTCCATGCGTGACAGGATCGTAGACGTAATTTTCGATGGTGTAGGCTGGAACGACGTGGTTGATCTCATCATGCGCCATGGTGCGCGCGCCAAGGTCGTAGAAGCGAGTCACAAGCGTGAGGATGATGATAAGCGCGATCAGCAGTTGTTCGACTGTGAAATTGGGCCACCAGGGAAAAACAGCTTTATCGAGCCAGCGGTCGTTGCGGGTTTTTACGGGGAATTTCAGGCTTTCAACGGACATAAATTCGTCTCCGATTGTGATTCTCAGATGATTGTAAACTATACCCTGCCCACTCGAAATCGGCAAGAGCGGAGGGAGAGGGTGTTGAAATAAACCAATAGGACGGACTAACTGCTGACTTAGGAGCGGTTCAACCCGCCTAAATGAGCCATTAAGCACAATTACCACTCAAAATTTGTCTACGCCAAGATACTTTGTGCCTCCTTTCGGGCCATTTCGACAGGTGTCCCTTGGTTACCTGACCGAATCCATCTGTGTCTTGAAACCTACCCCGGTAAGGATTTTGACCATCCGTTTGAGATTGAGCATGATTGCCGTCAGAAATGACTGAACTCCAAAGCGCATGCTTCCCAGATAGCGACAACGTCCAAATCCATGACCTTGTTTGGCCTCCCCAAATTTGCGTTCGATTTTATAACGTTCTTTCAAACCTTGTTGGTATTGAGGCGTTTCGATCAATGCCAACCAGACCTCTTTATTGTTATCTTTCTTTTTTATGCGATTGTCTTTCACATGAATGGCTGAATGCAGTCCGCGAAGCCCCAAATAATAATGATTGTCGCCATCATCATACCCTTTGTCTCCTGCATAGGTATCCACCGGGAGTTGCTGGTTTAGGTCGTGATCCACTAACGAGCAAAAATGATGGCCATCGTAGGCTTCTCCAGAGGTAACTTCCAGGCTGGTGATGATCCCGCTCTCCGCATTCAAGCTGACATGTGTTTTGAACCCGTAGAAGTATTCGGTTTGTTCGATTTCTTTGCCCGTTTCTGTTTTGACTTTGCGTTTGTGCTTGACACCCCAGCGGGCATCCCCATCTCTCGGCTCTTTGCCTTCTTTTTCCTGTCGCTTTTTATCTTTGGCGGTGTTCACGTTGGCCACACTATGAACGCTATCGATGATCTGGATGGTTCCAAATTGAACCCCACTTTGACGGGCAATTTCCACAATCTCGGCCAGCATTTCTTCAAAAACCTTCAGTTTGCCACGCTGGAGCAGCCGCTCGCGAAATACTGTCAGCGTGGAATGATCCGGTGCTTTTTGATCCACTGCCAGGCCCACAAAGTACTTCGCAGGCAAGTTCTCGTTAATATACACCTCCACCTGCCGTTCTGAGAGGTTGTACAGATAAGCAACCATCTCCACCTTGAGCATCAGCGCCGGATCAAAGGGGGGACGACCGACCAGCCCTTCTCCTTTGTACAATCGGATCAGCTTGCGGGTGAAGCGCTTCCAGTCGATAACCTGCTCTAATTTACGCAGAAAATGATCCTGCGCTACTACTTGATCATACAGATATTCGCCATAAAAGGAGTTGCGGTCTGTCTCGACAAAACGCTCATGTCCCATTTTGATCACCTCAGTTACATAGATACTTGAAATTGAATCATAGTTTGGTCTTATAGTCAATTTTGAACTTGTTTTTCAACGCCCTCCCTAAAATATTTGACATTCTGCACCTCTTTTCTGTAAACTATGGTTAGCATCG
>WOZA01000038.1 GCA_011620505.1 Anaerolineaceae bacterium | reverse complement strand
TGGTCCAGGGCTTGAAGCAGGTCGTCCTTGCGCTCAGGCACAAAATCAAGCGCGGCTAGAAATTGCAGCCAGGTTTCCTGTTGGGCGGGCTCATCTGCCAGCACCCCACTCGCCTGACGCCAGGTTTCGAACATTGGCCAGAGCACGGCGTACAGCGCGTCACCCTCCGCCAGGGCATCGCAGCAGTTGAGAAAGTAACCCTTGCGATGACGTGAGAGGTTCGGCGGGCAGTTAGGCCTGGCGCTGGCGCATTGCAGGGCAAATTCCCAGGCTGGGCGCCAATCGCGGTAAAGGTCCAGGCTCATTTTATCGTTGCCGATCAGCCTGGCAAGCTCCCCCGAAAGATGGGCTTGCCCGAGGGCCTGAGCCCTTTCGGGAAAGGCGATCATAAAGCGGCGAATGGTCAGGGCTGGTCCGTTCAGGGCAGCAATCGTGTTGGCGGCTGCGCCGGTGGTCTTGAAATAGAGATCCATCCATTCCTGGAAGCTGATCTGTTGTTCGTCATTAAGATCAAACCACTGCTGGCGGGCTTTCTCATTGAATTTCTGGGCACGCGCATGAATGTTTTCGGGGGTGTCGAATTGGGAGCTTACGCCAGCCTGGATGAATTCGAGCCAGTGATCCGTGTCATGGAGGATATTGTTGTGATTGCAGAGTGAAAAGCCGATCCAGGGGTTTTGCCGCAGGCGGCGGTGGTAGGTGTAGTAGGACTGATGGTGGTGCTCAATGTCAAACGAGACCTCATAGGTCACCCGCAACACTTCTCGGGACTGAGCAGGTTCTTCCTTGTGGACAAAGACCATGTCAATGTCGGTTGTGCCGCCCAAAAGGGGCTCTTCGCTGGTGACTGATCCGGTCAGGTAAACCGCAACAATATCGTTCGGTTGGCGCAGCCGCCTGGCGACGTGATCACGTGCGGTTTTGGTGAGCATTTCCGAATTGATGCGCATGAGAACTCCTTAATCCGTCAAGGGCAAGCTTTCCTGGTAGGGCACGAGTTGCAGAGTCTGACGAATACGATTGATCATGTACTGCAGCGCCTGTGGATCGGCGATGAAATCGAGGTCGTCGGTGTCAATGACCAGCAAGCGCTGCTGCCATTTTGGCATACTGACGAAGTTCTCATAAGCCTGAGCCAACTCCTCGATGTAAGCTCGTTCCATGCTGCGTTCATAAGGGCGATCGCGGTGGGCGATGCGGTGCATCAGGGTGTCGATGTTGGCGCGCAAGAAGACGAGCAGATCAGGTTGGGGGATCTTATCCGCCAGGGCATGGTGCACTTTGTGGTAGATATCAAGCTCATCACCGCTCAGGTTAATGCCGGCGAAGAGGGCGTCTTTGTCAAAGGTGTAATCCGAAACGATATTCCGACCTGCCGCCAGGGTGGATGGGATCACCTGGTGTTGATGGGTATAACGGCTCATCAGGAAGAAAATTTGGGTTTGGAAAGCGTAGCGCTGCCGGTCAGCATAAAAACTGCCGAGAAAAGGATTTTCCTCAAAGACTTCAAGCAGCAGATCAGCCTCAAAAGCTTCATGAATCAGACGCGCAAGGGTGGTTTTTCCGACACCAATAACACCTTCGATGGCTATATACACAATCGTTCACTCCGGCTCTTTGAGATGACTAAAACTATACCACAAAGGACTTCCAAGGCTAATTGGCAGGCGCTGTTGAGCCCTTAAGCTGCTCATGCAGCAGGCGTGAAGCTTCGGTGAACTCCGGTAGATAGCGCATGGCATCCGTGCGCGGACGAGGTAAAGTGATGGGCAGGTCCATAATCACACGCGCTGGACGGCTGGTGAGCACCAGCACGCGATCAGCCAGGAAGATTGCCTCCGGGATGGAGTGGGTCACCATGAGGACGGTTTTTCGCTGCTCGTTCCAGATGCGCAGCAATTCATCACCCATACGTTCGCGGGTCAGCGCATCCAGCTGCCCGAAAGGCTCATCCAGCAAGAGGATCTCCGGGTCCTGCACCAGGCAGCGCGCGATTGCCACCCGCTGAGCCATCCCGCCGGAAAGTTCATGGGGATATGCTTTTTCAAAGCCTTCCAGTCCCACCAGGTGGATCATCTCCTGGGTTAATCTGGAAATTTCTGCGTCAGGGCGGTGATCAATTTCCAGTGGAAGGCTGATGTTTTCCCTGAGCGTCCGCCAGGGGAACAAATTGGGCTTCTGGAACACCAGCCCGGTTTGCGGCTTGCTCTCAGATTCACCAGGAAATAGCACCTTTCCTCCATTAGGTTGGATCAACCCCGCCACAGCCCGCAGAAGTGTGCTTTTTCCACCGCCTGAAGGACCTACAATGCAGACGAAGGCATTGCGTGCAATCGAAAAGTTGAGCTTGTCGAGCACCTCCAGGGTGCCATCGCTGTCGATGAAGGTTACCTCGAGGTCGCTCACCTGCAAGGCTATCTCACTGGGTGAAGGCATCACTGAACGCCTCCCGGACATCGATTTGGTTGGTCATAAAACCCAGGTCCAGCAGAATGGTTTGCATATTCTCCCAACGCTTGACTTCTACCTCTGATGGATCCGGTTCAAGCTGCCAGAGTTTGATCGATTCCAGCAAAACCTGCTTTTGGATCGGGTCATCAGCCGCCAGGTTCTCCACATATTTACGGCTGACTTCGTACGCCATGTCCGGATCCGCGGCAGTGGCTTCCAAGGCATCCTGCATGACGTTGACCATCCTCTGCACCAGGTCCGAGCGTTCACTCAGTGATTTTTCGTTTGTCACCAGGCAGTTGCCCACCAATGAGAGATAATCTGCCACCCTCAGAAGATTAATATCATATCCGCGGGCTCGCAGTTGCACGGGTTCGTTCGCCAGGTAGACTACCACTGCATCCACCTGTTCAGTGACCAGTGCTTCCACCTGCGTGAAACCAATTGACCTCAGTTCGTAATCAGCATCGGTTAAGCCGGCATGGGCTGCCAGGGCCTCAAAGCCGATGTAGTTTGCGCCATATAACCCTGGCAGACCGATCACCTTACCGCGCAGGTCGGCTGGCTGGCTGATTTGGCTGGATTTTAATGAAGCAACACCCACTGGATAATCTTTGTACCATCCCCTCACCGAAATCACCGGCAAGCCCTGGGCTCGGCTGAGAAGCACTTGTTCACCAGAAGCAATCATGAACTGCTGGTTGTCTGAACCCACCAACGCCACAAAATCAGCTTCGTTGCCATAGGCCAGGGTCACATCAATGCCATATTTGGCAAAAATCCCGTTTTCAATGGCGACATAAAACGGCGCAAACTGGACGTTGGGAATGTAGGTCAGGTTGAGCGTGACTTTCGTGAGCGCAGGTTCCGGGTTGGATGAGCTGCAGGCGGTCAGTGCCAGGCATAAGATCAGTGCGAAGAATATCAAACGTTTCAATGCTTACTCCTTAGGCTTCCTTGCGCCAGGTTTGCCAGGACAGGACTTTGTTTTCCAACAGCAGCACAAGCCCATACAGGCTGGCTGCCAGCACAACCAGGCAAATGACCGCTACAAAAACCAGCGCCGTGTCATATTGCCCGCGTCCAACGTTGATCAGAAAGCCGAGTCCGCGGTCTGAGGCTACCAGCTCGCCCACAATCGCTCCGATCACCGACAGGCTCGCCCCAACGCGCAGACCACCAAGGAACACCGGCAGTGCGGCAGGGATCTCGAGATAACGCAACATCTGGGCAGGGGTAGCCCGGAGGGAACGCATCACTTCGCGTAACTCAGGCGGAACATCCCTCAGACCTACCAGCGTATTGATCAGCACCGGGAAGAAAACTGTCAGTGAGCAAATGAGCACTTTGCTGAGCAAACCCGGTCCGAACCAAATGACCAACAAAGGCGCAACCGCAACCATCGGGATGGACTGACTGCCCACCAGGAACGGCGAGAGCAAGCGCTCAGCCAACGGGGATTTGGAAAGCGCATAGCCAAGGAGCGTGGCAGCACTGATGCCAATCAGCAGCCCAAGAAGGATTTCCCCCAAAGTAGAAGAAAAGTGCCGCCAAAGTAAACCAGTGCTGAGGACACTAAGAAATTTTCTGCCTACTTCGGCAGGGCTGGGCAGAATAAAGCCAGGCAGATTCAACACTATCACCAGCATTTGCCAGATCAGAAGGAAAAGTAATAAGGACAAAAGCAGCAGAAGCGCCCGGTTTCTGCTCAGGCGCTGCCAGAAATCAATCTTTGTGGCGGCAGACGGCGGCTCTTTCATGGTTGTTTTGATTGCTCCAGGAGTTGAGTATACGATATTTGCCGATTTCCTTGTAGGGCAAGGTCTTTGGATTGGAAATCGCGATTTGAATCCGACTATAATAAACGGCATGCACTCCATGACCCCTTTTGTTCCTAAGAATATCCTGCTGCTGCCGAATGCAGCGGTTCCAAAAGCGTCTCTTCTGGCAGATCGCATCTCTGCATGCCTGAAGTCACAGGCTGTTGACCACAACATCTTCTGCTACGATTATGAGCACCCCACACAGGTTCCTCACATTGATGGACACGACCTGGTTATTGTCATCGGCGGAGATGGCACGCTTTTGAGAGCTGGTCACCTCTGCGCCCCGCTTGACATACCCTTGCTGGGTGTCCAGGCTGGTCGGTTGGGTTTCCTGGTTGAATTGAACGAGAACGACATTGAGAAAAACCTTCAACGGTTGTTAAACGCAGACTACCACCTTGAAAGACGCATGATGCTTCAGGCTGAGTTTCTCGAAAATGGCAATCTGATACAGCGCTGGGATGTGATCAATGAAGCGCTTATCTCCCGGGGGAGAGATGCCCGACCAATCGAAGTGCGCGTCGATCTTAATGAAGGCTACATGATGTCCTACATTGCTGATGGTTTGATCGTGGCGACAGCGACCGGCTCGACAGCCTATGCCCTGGCTGCCGGGGGACCCATTCTTCCTCCAGAATTGCGCAATATGCTCGTGTTGCCCATCGCCCCGCATCTTTCGCTCGATCGGGCTGTCGTGCTGGCGGAAGGCGCGGTTGTCAACTTACGCGCAATCAGTGATTTTGAGGTGGTGCTCAGCGTTGACGGTACAACACCGATCACCATCGGTCCAGAAAACAGCATCCGCGTTACAGCGAACAAAAAATCCCTGCTGATGGCGCGATTTGGTGAACCTAATTACTTCTATCGCGATCTTGCCGCCATACTCCAGCGGAATCCGATCCTTGAAATGGAATCTAATGACTGAACACAACCCTATGGCTGATCAAAAGGAAAGCCCTGAAGAAAACGTGCAATTGCGCTGCAATCGCTGCAACAAGCCCATCACCCCTGCAACAGCGATCCTGACGGAAACGGGCTATCGCTGCGCGGAATGTGTGCGTGAACAGCAGCGCGCGTTTGACACTACCAAAAGGCTTGACCCATTTTTGGGCTTTGCTGTCGCCGCCCTGATTTCCTTTGCTGGCAGTTGGCTGGCAGGCTTGCTTGGTTTCTTTACAATCCTGGTTGCTCCAGGAATTGGTACGCTGATCTCGAACGCTGTGCGCCTGGTGGTTAACCGCCGGCGCAGCAAGGCGCTCAACAAAGCGGTTCTGGTTGGCGCTATTGTTGGCGCGCTGCCTTTGCTGATTTTGGCGATCCTACCGCTGCTGAGCGGCTCGGGGCCGCTTCTGACTGGAGGCGGAAATCTCATGCCGCTAATCTGGCGCGCAATTTATGCTGCCCTGGTTTCCACCTCGGCTTATGCTCAATCCAGAGGGTTGCGCATTTGAGGACTTATGCTGGAAGAACTGCGCATCCGCGATTTCGCCATCATCGATGATCTGACACTCCAGTTCACACCCGGACTGGTGGTCTTAACCGGTGAAACAGGCGCCGGGAAGTCCATCATCCTGGATGCCCTGGAGGCGATCCTCGGCGCGCGAGTGGACACGACCAGCATCCGCAAAGGCGCAAGCCGGGCGATTGTGGAAGGCTTTTTCCGCCTGGATGGACCCGAGCGCGAACTGATCACCGAAATTCTGGACCGCGAAGGGTTGCTGGAAGAGCCGGATCGGCTTTGGCTTGGGCGCGAGATCCGGGCTGAAGGACGGACGATTGCCCGGGTGAACGGTCGGACGGTCAGTTTGAGTGTTCAGTCTGAGATTGGGGAAGCCCTGGTGGACGTGCATGGGCAATCCGACCACCTTTCCTTGCTAAAAGTTCGCAATCACCGCGATCTGCTGGATCGTTTTGCGCATGACCAGGAAAGCCTGGCCATTTATCAGAGTCAGTTCAAGGATTGGTCGCTTCTGGTAAAGCAGTTGGACGAACTGCGTACAATCGAAAAGACCGCCCGCGACCGGGCTGATATGCTGAAATACCAGATCCAGGAAATTGGAGACGCGCGCATCAAACTGGATGAGGAAGAAAGCCTGGCACAGGAACGCACCCGCCTGATGAACGCCGAAACGTTGAGCTCTCTCAGTCAGTCCGCTCTGGCTTTATTGGATGAGGGTGCCGAAGGTAGTTCCGCTGCTACGGATTTGCTTGGGCAAGCCGCACGCGACCTGGCGGAGCTTGCCCGCATCGACCCGCAAATGCAAACTTTGGCGCAACAAGCTGAAGACGCTCTCAGCTCGCTGTCCGATCTGACGTACGAGCTGCGCGGTTACCTGGAAGGGATCGAGTTTAATCCGACCCGACTGGATCAGATCGAAGAACGGCTGGAGCTCTTTAATCGCCTAAAGCGAAAGTACGGCGGCTCATTGACTTCGGCATTGGATCACCTTCGCGTGGCGACTCAAGAGTTGGAAAAAGTGGAAGGTGTGGAAGGGCAGATCAATGAAGTCCAGGAAAAACTGAGCCAGATCAAGCAAATGCTCAGCGAATCAGCTTCACAGCTCTCAGAACAGCGGAAACTTGCAGCCAGCCGGCTTGCTGACGGGGTGGAGCAGCAGCTTCACCTGCTCGAGATGGAAAAAGCCAGGTTCCAGGTTAGCCAAACGGTGGTAGAAGCGGAACAGGGACTGACCCTGGATGGTCGTACGCTTGCGTTTGATGCCAATGGCGTGGATCAGATCGAGTTTTTGATTGAAACCAACCCGGGGGAAGGCTTTAAACCGCTCGCGAAGATTGCCTCAGGGGGAGAAACATCCCGTCTGATGCTGGCACTAAAAACTGTGCTGGCCGAGGTGGACCATATCCCAACGCTGGTGTTCGATGAAATCGACAGCGGAATCGGCGGCCGGGTTGGTATGACCGTGGGTAGGATGCTCTGGAACCTGGGAAAAAAGCACCAGGTGCTGTGTGTGACACATTTACCGCAGTTGGCAGCGTTTGGCGATCTGCATTTTCACGTCAGCAAACGCAGCGAAAATGGTCGTACTTCCACGCAGGTGGAGAAACTGGAGGGGGAGGAACGCGTGGAAGAATTAGCAGCAATGCTTGGTGCCAGCACGTCTGTCACATTGGAGTCCGCCAGAGAGATTTTAGGTACTGTCGCCAAAATTACTAGTACAATATAGGTGGATATTTCAACAAGCATAAATCATTACCAACTTAACAACTTCATCAAAGAGTGCACGAATTATGCTGAAAGGGTAATATGACCAATCTGGACGAAGTCCTCGCAGTCATTTTAGGTGGAGGTCAGGGCAAGCGGCTCTATCCGCTCACTGCTGAGCGGGCTAAGCCGGCTGTCCCAATTGCCGGGAAGTATCGCTTAATTGACATTCCGATTAGCAATTGCATTAATTCAGGCATCTTTAAAATATCCGTTCTGACCCAATTTCTTTCGGTCTCCTTGCACCGGCACATCACCCGCACCTACAATTTTGACAACTTCCATGGGGGGTGGGTGCAAGTCTGGGCGGCAGAGCAGACCATCGAACACACCGACTGGTACCAGGGCACGGCTGATGCGGTTCGCAAACAGATCCGGGAGATTCGTTCCAGCCGTTCGAAGTATGTGCTGATCCTGGCAGGCGATCACTTATACCGCATGGACTATTCCAAGATGGTCGAATTTCACATTGCCACTAACGCGGATATAACCGTGGCAGTGCAGCCTGTGCTCAAGGAAGACGCCTTCCGTTTTGGCATCCTTAAGCGTGATGAAGACGGACGCATCACAGACTTCGCTGAAAAACCTAAAGACCCGGAGCTCCTCTCAAAATTGGTAAGTCGTGACGATCCTGAATCCCCCTATCTTGGCTCAATGGGCATTTACATCTTCAATATGGGTCTGCTGTCGGATGTGCTGCGGCCTGATTACGCCGATCATAAGCTGGATGACTTTGGTGGCGATATCATTCCGTATCTGATCCGCACCGGTAAGCGTGTTTTTGGGTATAACTTTGAAGGGTATTGGCGCGATATCGGAACGATCCGCACTTTTTATGACACAAACCTGGAACTTACGGATGACAATCCGGAGTTTGATTTCTTCGATCCAGACCACCCTATCTTTACTCACCCACGCTTTTTACCTGGTTCCCGCATAACTGGCACGACTTGCAAAAATGTCCTCCTGGCCGAAGGCTGCACCATTGATAACGCTGTTTTGGAACATAGTCTGATCGGGTTGCGCAGTATTATCGGGAGCGGAACGGAAGTAAGAGACACGATCGTGATGGGTGCCGACTGGTATGGCAACCAAACTAATGGCGCGCCGCTCGGAATTGGATGCAATTGCAAGATTCAGGGTGCGATCATTGATAAAAATGCCAGTATCGGTGATAACGTCATCATCAAGCCTTTCCCCCTTAATCACGAGGTGGATCATGCCCTTTATAAAGTGCGGGATGGTATCGTGGTGATCCCAAAAAACACCACCATCCCGGCTGGGACGATCATTCAGCCTTGATGCTTGATATTTGATCGAAATCAAAGGGCTCTGGCACTGCCAAAGCCCTTTTTTTGTTCAATGAAACCGTAATAATTGGTAAACTGCTATGCCAAACGCGACGGATACGTTTAGAGAGGTTTTATCACCATTCATGGGTATGTACACCACCTGGTCCGCGATTCGCAGGATGGCAGGATCGACCCCGGCGGGTTCGCTACCCACCACCAGCACTACTTGATCGGGCAGGGATTGGCTTAGTAGAAGTGCCTGCATGGAAGAAGCGCCAGGAGTGGCCTCGAGGGCGAGGATCAGACATTTGTTGGCTTTTAGGTCCGCCAGTACCTCAGGCAGATTTGGACAATAGCTCCACTTAATGCTCTTTTCAGCCCCAAGGGAGGTTTTGCTGATGGCTGGCTGCTCGTCAGGGGTTGGGGTGATACCGCCAAGCAGCAGTTCAGAAAGCCCGGCTCCATCTGCAGTACGAAAGATGGCACCGACATTATATGCTGAGCGGATATTGTCGAGCGCGCCGATTACCTTGAACTCAGGTTTTGGTGCAGCAGGGGGCTTTTGAGCCAGGATGGCAGCCTCGTGCCTTTCAAGAGGCGCGCCACAGCGCGGACAATAGCGTCCGTCGTAAAGCTCAATGTCAAGGGGGAATCGTAGACCACAGCGAGAATTACTGCACTGAAAGAAAAAGAACCCAGACTTGTCGAAATCCATGGATCAATTTTACTTCCGTGGGAATTAAATCGTTAGGCGCCTGGGTGAGGGGGGCACCCAAGCGCCTAACTCTTTATAGTATACAGGAAACCTGCAGAATTGCAAGGGAATTGGATGGTATTAAGGCAAGATTTACGAAATTCATATAAAAGTTAAACTTCCGTTAATATTTGCCAGAAATATCCTGCCAAGATTCAACTGCCGATCACAGTCTGCCCGGCTTCGGTGCAATATGGCAAAATCTCGTAGCCTTGCATGATCAGTTCGTGCAATACCAGATCCAGCGATTCGACCGTGTTTTGGCGGTCCTGACCACCATCGTGAAAGAGAATGACTCTGTCAGGCTGCAGTTTTTTGGTGAAATCAGCCAGGAT
>WOZA01000020.1 GCA_011620505.1 Anaerolineaceae bacterium | reverse complement strand
TTTTCTTATTTTGACCTTTCTCTCCTAACCTTCGGGATATACCATAATTAAACCTTCTGCCTGCTCCTAAGACCTAAAATTAGGTCAACGTTATGGAGTAATCATAAATCGTTTAAGAACTGAAGCTTTTTCTCTGGCGCTGATCACACTCCCGCCAAATAGCCTGGTTATCCTGACTTTGTGGCTGCTGGAAAAAGGTTGGAGTTTTCGTTATCAAACTTCGCAAAAAATTATTTACGAAAACATTGAGTTGATTGTGCCCTCGCGCAAGCAGGAATTGATCACCGATCTCGAGCAGCGGATAGGTTAAAAATCAGTTCAGTCACCATTGGCAATATCGATTTCCTGCACGACACCGCCACCTTGCAAGTGTTCTATCCCGAACCATCAGCGCAAAGTTGGGCAAAGCCCCTCCCTGAGACTCTCAGATCTAACAGAGATGACGACTAAGGGAGTGCAGAGCTAAATTAAAGAAAGCTATAATCACGCTATGAGCAGAAAGATCCTGGTCGTTGACGACACTCGCAATGTGCAGCTTATGTTGCAGGAATACCTTCAAAACCAGGGTTTTGAGATCTGCCTGGCATCTGATGGGGTTGAAGCAATGGAAATCTTCCATGCGGGTGGAATCGACCTGATTTTGCTTGACATTATGATGCCCAACATGGATGGCTATCAATTCATCTCCAAACTTCGGACAGAAAGCAGCCTGCCTGTGATTATGATCACAGCAAAGCAGCAGGAAGCGGACGTCGTCCGCGGTTTTGAACTGGGGGCGGATGACTACATCACCAAACCCTTCCGGCTGCGTGAGCTCCTGATGCGCATCCGGGCTGTCATGCGTCGTGCAGCTTTAGGCGAAGAAGCTTCGGAAGTAATGAAGGTGCAAAACTTGACTCTCGACCGCGCACGGCATGAAGTTCGGAAAGATGGGGAACTGATCGACCTGACCCCGCTGGAATTTACCCTTCTGACTCTGTTGATGGAAGCCGCCGGTAAAGTAATCCGGCGGCAGGAGATCAGCCTACGGCTGATGGATAACGGCTATGCCGGCTCCGAAGCAACCATCAAAATTCACATCCGCAATTTACGCCAGAAACTCGGGGATGATCTGGCCGAGCCGGTTTATATCGAAACTGTTTTTGGGATTGGATATCGGTTTTTGGAAGGTGAGTCTTGAAAAAATCGCTCAGAACCCGCCTGATTTTGAGTTACGCAGCAGTCGCCTTGGTGACCGTTCTGGTTGCGCTGCTATTTGTTCAATTCAGATCCGGTCAGTCCCTGCGCAACCTGGTTATCGACCAGCAGGTCGAGGAACTGTCGGCTCTGGTTGAAGATTACTACAAGAAAAATCAGGGCATGGATGGTTTTGTTTACTATTACCTCGCAACAAGGCTTCGCAGTGCTGCCGATTCGCCGTTCTCACAGCCACTACGTCGCTCCAATCCAGAGAACATCCGCGGCATCCGCGGTTTGGTTGATAGCGAAGGAAAAACCCTTTTGCCTATGCAAAACCTGCCTGTGGGAGTGTATGTGCCGGAACGCTGGCTGTATGGCGCCCGCGAAGTGGAAGTGAATGGTACGGCAGTTGCCTGGATACTGATCGATGAGAATAGCCTGGAATTGACCAGGGCCGAACAATTGTTTATGGACCAGGTAAACCTGGCAATTGCGATCGCGGCAGGAACAGGCATCCTGACTGCGGTCGTGATAGGGATCCTGCTGGCTGCGGGCATCCTCAAACCGATTCGCAGGCTGACAGAAGCTTCTGAGCAGATGGCACAAGGGGCGTTGGGGCAGCAGGTAGTTGTAACTTCGAAAGATGAAATTGGGCGCCTTGGTGAAAGCTTTAATCGCATGAGCACTGATCTTGCGCGCGCGGATGCTGAGCGCAAACGGCTCACGGCTGATATCACTCACGATCTAAGCACTCCGCTCCAGATCATTTCGGGATACATCGAAATGTACGAAAATGGAGACGTTTCCCTGAACCCACAGCAGCTTGGAATCATCAAAACCGAATTGGAAAACCTGCGCCGCCTCGTGAGGGATCTAACTGTGCTAACCCAGGCTGAGGGTGGTGGGGTTGAAATTCTGTTGAACCCGGTTGCTCCGAACCAGCTGCTTGACCAAATTGCCCAGGTGTACCAGCCAATAGCCAGCCAGCAAGGTGTTGACTTGCGCCTAGATCTGGACGAAACCCCGGTAATGATCAACGTCGACGAGGGACGCATGCTGCAGGTGTTGAAGAACCTGATGGAAAACGCCCTGCGTCATACGCCTGCAGGCGGCACGGTGACGCTTGCCAGCAAGATCGGCGATCGAATTGAGTTGAGTGTTGCTGATACTGGCGATGGGATTTCTGCGGAAGACCTGCCCCTGATCTTTGAACGGTTCTACCAGACAGATAAAGCCCGCACCGGCTCGAAAGGCAAGATGGGTCTCGGCCTGGCGATCTGCAAAGCCCTGGTGGAATTGCAAGGGGCTTCCATCAAGGCGGAATCCCCAGGCCTCGGCGAGGGAACGCGCATAACGGTCACGTTTAAAAGGCTTAGTCGCCTTAGTAACCAAATACCTGGTTGAAAATTAAGAATATAAGAATTAGTGCTATCATGCCAAGGAAAAAATACCAAGAGACGTTTCCTGTGCTCGGTATTTGAGGTTGGTTATAAGCTGGCACGTTACCTGTTGCCTGATCCGCTGGTGGCAACTCGGTATCGTCCATCGTGGTTTCTGGTTGCACTGCCTCATGCCAGTTTGACAATCGCTCTATCTCCTTGAATTTTGATCTGGATGTAGAACGGGCAGGCAGTGAGGTCTGAACTGATACGGGCTTAGCAACTGGTTTCGAGGTATAATCAGGCTTGTTTTTTTCTAACCATTCAGGAAGCGCCGATGTTGTGCTGGCAGGTGCCGATGACTGTGTGGAAAACAAAGGTTTGAAACCCGTAACTGGCGCATTGTGGCTAATTACAATCGGTCCACTTTGGTGCTGCGGTGGGATGAAAGTTGGTTTGGCAGGTAGCGCAGATTCTATTGGCTGGGTTTCTGGTTGCAGCGCAGGTTCCAACAGGGGAATGTCTGGGATGTCAACAGATAGCGCATCTGCCCAATCGCTGAATGTTGGGCAATCTCCAAGTGATTTCGAGTACCAGGCAGTTGAAAACAATTCGGACATGTTTTTACCCCACTGTTTCTCAAGGCTTCCAACCAGCGTTTGGTAACGAGAGCAGTCGAGGTGCATCTCATCTGGTGCGAAATATTGCTCGCCAAAAGCAGCCTGCATGATGCTCGGATCACTCCAGGTGAGCATGTTCGCAAGAAGGACTGAACCTGCGAATCGATCCGCATCTGCAGACCATACACCTGATTTGATACAAGCGTGGGCGTAACCAGCTGAGCCGGCTGGCACGGTTTTGGGTTGTTTGAGCTCGGGGGCGTACATATCTTCCAGGTCGATTAAGGAAACCAAATCCTCTTCATCATCGCTCAGACCCCGGGGGCGCAAAATGATATTTGGTCCCGACAAATCGCAATGCGCCAGACCTAACATTTCCATCGACCCAAGAACCATGTTCAAATTTGAGGCAATTTCATAACATGCATCCTGATCCATTGAGATCTTGTTGAGAATAACGTCTTGCCAGGTTGTCCCCTCCACCCAAGGCATTAAGATGGAATAGTTCAGATCTTTGTTTTGCTGGATTAAAGATGGAAATTGCTGTTTTGAGATCACAAATCTCTCACAAGTCTCAAGACCAGGCATTGAAGAGTACCGCAACAAGTCACTGGTATTCTCCAGGTTCTCCTCAGTCCGATATTTTGCCTGGAACACTTTAAGAGCCCTTTTTTGTCCTTCTTCATTCTGAAGTTGGAAGACAGTGGCTTTGCGACCGGTCTGTCCGTAGGGCATACCTTTGGCAGCAGGGTGCTCTGTGAAGAAATAGACCTCGGTACCGAGGAGGAGGCGTTCATTTACTTTAGGGAGAAACAAGTTTCCCTCCTAATAAAAATTAGTCGGCTGATAGCGGTCTCTTCAAGGCTGAAAACAACAGGTTTTTCAATTTCATTATTGTCTAGTAATATCTCAGGAATATCTGAGTTGCCTGTTATTAAAGGAGTAGACGTTTCAGGAACTTCATTAACATCAGCGTCATCAGTTGCAGGAATTTCAGTCACAGTTACAGTGTCTACGGTGCGCGAGTTGGAAATTGGGGTATTCAAAATAAAAGGGGTTTGTGGATTTGGCTGGGTAAACTCCATATCTTCTTCTTTATCGCCAAAAATTAGGAAGTATCCCATGACAACAACTCCTATGAGGAGTGCCAACAGAGCATACTGCCATCTTCGGTCTGATAGTGTCCCCCCAGATAGGGTCTGAATTGGTCCTTTGTGAGAATATCTATCGGTCGAGCCATTATAAGACGGCATATGTGGTGTGCCGGATCCAGCCGGGTAAGTGTTGTTTGTTACGGGAAGGGGAACGTAACCTGTTTGTGGGGACTGAGTTGGGGGCAAAAGCGCATTTTGGCCGGAAATTCCAGTTTCATCATTCTTTGAAGTTCTTGGTGGTTGATAGAATTTCCAGGACGACCAGGGTGAAAAACCGTCGCTGGTCTTTCCCCGATATGCCAACCATGCTCCTTCAGAAGGAATTTCTGCTTTTGGTACTTTTACGATATTTTTTGATGCCTCAAGTTTCGCAAACCCGGTCTCACTATCAGCCACGACCTCCCAGGATAATACCTGCGGCAAATTCTGCCATTGAAATTGGACATAATCGGATGCTGCTTGTTCCATCACCCGTAGTTCGGGGAGTTGGGCGACTAAATTTTCCTGAATAGTATCAGCAGGAAGTGTGGATATCTGAAGAAAACTTACATCATCACTCGAAGCTAATGATTTAGTCTGGCTGATATAATGCTCGATTGCGACGTTGTTTTCCTGGAAAATGTTTGGTTTTTCATCGATCAATGCCAGTCCATCAGAGTAACTTATGATCGTGTCAAAACTGGAAAAAGGGTACAAAGCCAAGTGCAGGTTACCGATAACACCTTTACTTGAAGACCATCTTTCCTGCGTTATGAAGGTCTCTGTACTCAATAGCTCCCTGGTTACCTCCTCACCGCGCAGCCAAAGGCGTAGCCGGCAATCACCAGCCCAAACAAACAAAACGCGATCTGTCCTTTTGTCCAGTAGGACGGCTGAGAAAACAGCTTCGCTGCCAAGGTAACGTTTTTTCTCCAGGACGGTTCGAAGGAATGCTGGTTCAACATGTTCGAGCGAATACCCTTCCACAGTTTGTGAAAAAGTTGAAGAGAGCGTGTCGAGATAATCCCGGATAGTGTCGTGAAGGAGGTTTGGGTCGCTCTCATTTGGGAGGGCAAGCAGAAATTGAGAAAGTTTGTTTGAGAGTTCAGCAGCCGCAAGTTCGCCAAAAAAGGATTGACTGACCCCATCACACAATGTTGCTGCAAGGCGTGTTGCTGTCCATCGAACTGAGATGCAATCCTGTCCGGGTTGATCTGATTTCTGGCTATCACGAGACCGATCCTGGCCAAATCTAAAGAAGAATGGCGCAGTTTTAGGCCCATTACTTATGGGAGTCTTTCTTTGTTGATCAGTCTGCAGTGCTTCGACGTTCATAAAGACTACTGTGCAACAGGAGTCGACATAGACATAACAAAACCCATCTGAATTAGATCCGGGGTGTTACCTGGAAGCATCATGTAAGCTCCTGGTTGAATGGCGTAACCACTTTCCGCCATCATGACCCGATAAGACTCAGGAATACGGGAGGACATACGCTGAAGTTTTGCGGCGTATTTTGTTCGAAGGTTGGTATTGTCTTGGATCCCTGGCCATTCACTTGGGTCATAAATGGGATCTGAGAGGATATTGTCTGAAATAAAGATATTCTCGATCAGAACATTGCCATCATAGTTTCCCATAGCCATGATCCTTTGAGTGATCGGTTCGGGATCCTGTCCGGTGTATTCTCCGTCTGTCATGTGGCAAACCAAGGGTGCGGGACAGTACTGCAGTGATGGGAGGTAATTTTGCAGCAAGTCCTCAACAGCCAGGAAAACCTGGTCGGTCGCGGTGGACCGCATGGTGTTCAGTTCGGGTACGCCCAGGCTGGCAACCTCATCAATGTAGCGAACCCCACCAAGGATGTCATAAACCTGGTCGCTGTAAGCAAACATGGCAATCAGGTATCTTTGTGAGATTTGTTGCCCTTTCGTACAGCGAAAGACCATTTGTTGAAGGGTGGCGCTCAAGGCTTCCATGACGAGATCGATACGGCGTTTGCCCGCCATGAAGGTGGACATTGAACCGCTGACGTCGAGTGCGTATATGATTAGAGCGGGCGATTGACTGCTTGCTAAAGTTTCGTATGGCATGTTGGCTCCTTTTATTTGAGGTGCTTATTTTGTAACCTTCTTCAATTGTTAAGTTCTGACTTTGACTGATCCACAGAGGGCTGTAAACCATCTGAAGTTTCTCTTGTAAAAGTAAGGTCATGCTTGGTTGATTGAGCACAGTCTGACAATTTCCCCAGTCTTGCTCAAGTTATGAAATTTTACCACAAAAACCTCAAATTGGTGGTAAACTGAATGGGTTCAAAAAGAGCCTGTTAATGGTAAAATAACTCACCAGCGTGTGTGGGAGGAATGAATGGCAAAAAGTAAAGCGCTTTTGATCGCACTAGGCGGCTCTGTCGTTGGGATTCTAGGCTATTTTTTACCATGGATTACCGTGAATATGTTCACAGAGTGTTCAATTTCTGGTTTTTCTCTTCTGAGGATGCTGTTTGGAACCGGAAGCGGCAACGTTTTACAAGAGTTAGGATATTCATCCTATTTCATCGTCCCTGCAATACTCCTGGTTCTTGCATTGATTGCATTGTCGTTCACCGGTGTTTCCTCAGCCCTGATGCTCAGATCCAATACTGTGACAAAAACATCTGGAATCCTGCTAACAATCGTTTCGGGAATAGTCTTCCTTCTTGTGGCTGGCATCGCTCTGCTGGTTTCGACCGCCATTGGGGGACAAGGAGGTTCTTATGTGGATGTGGGCTCGTACATTCGTTATGGGGCAGGTTTTTTCATCACGAGTCTGGGCGCTTTAGCCGTAATAATCTCTGGCATACTCATCTTCCGTGGTGGTTCGCGCAGTGAATCTATTTCAGCAAATTACTCCGCAGAGGGTCAAAAGGAATCGCTTTGGGTGTTTGATTCAAGAGACGTGGAAAAACAAAACAAAGTACCTGCTAACAATCTTCCGCCTGTGCCAGGTCCGGGTTTAATCCAGCCACCTCAAGGTTACTCTCAAGGTCAGGCTGCTGCATGGAATCGGTCTCAATTTCAACCCGCTCAGACCCCTCCACAACAACCATATTCAGGGCCTCACGTGCAGCCCTGGCAAGCTCCTCAAAGCCCGGGCAGGACGGCTCCACCTGCACTGCAAATGCGGCCGCAGTTGCCCTACAATCAGACTCCTCCACAGCCAGGACCTGCAGTCCCAAATCAGGGTTGGCACTTACCACCAAAACCAACGTCAACATCTCCATGGCATTTCCAGCCGGCATCTGCAGGGGAACTGCCACAACCCTTTCGAGCTAACCAAAACATGGTTAGTCATCAGCAGCCGATTCAGCCTCCGCAAAACACACCTTTCAATCCTACGCAGCCCTGGTCTGGTGACCAACAACCGGGACCAAACAATTTCGACCAACAGCCGCCTCAGGTCAGGCAAAATAATTCACAGGGGCAAGCACCCCAAAACCATGTAAATCAGCAGCGCCCTCTGGATAAGCCATGGGAGAGGGTTCGGTACAATGGATCGAACCAAGTTCCGCAAACTTCTCGCCGACCAACTGGTTTGCCTTTGCAAAACCCCAGGCAAGGGCGGGTGTGTAATCCGCTACCTAATCCACCTTTTTTGGAGCATGAAGATTCTAACACTAGTGGAGATTACACGTCTCCGCTGGAGGATCCAGAAATCACCAGGTGCGGTAGTGACCTGGACAATGAAATCTTAACAGAGGATGATAATGTGTCTGGGTCTTAACTTCTTTGCCTGATGCGTTCATTCACAAACTATCAGGCTAAACAATATTGTAAGAGGAATAAAAGGAGGTCATGATGAAGTTGTCCAAAATCATTGCAATACTGGGAGCAGTACTAATATTAATTTGTTTCTTTCTCCCATGGGAATCGTTGAGCTTCATGGGAACAGAAATCGTATATTCCGGTTACCAGAAAGCTGCTGGAAGCCCACCGGGAAATTACAAGCTGAGCGTTGACCCTTCGGACTACGGTATGGAATCTGATCTGGATTACATCAATCAGGTCTGGGGAGAGCTCTTAGGGAACACTCTATCTGGCAACGAAATAGGTGCGCTATCTGGCATCACCGACGCAATCAACCGCGCTTTTGCGAAACCTATTCTCTATGTTTTCCCGATTGCCGCCATTTTGGTGGTCATCTTAAGCATTTTGAGTAATCGCAAACCGCATATCAGTTTCGGGATTGTCATAGTTGCCCTGGCACTAGCCCTGGGAATCGTGCTCTTCACGCAGGGTAAGAGCATGTCTCTGCTGATGAACCTCAATCGCCTTGCTGGTTCAGTGATGTCGCTGTTTGGTATGGAAGAACCGGTTCCAACCAGCAAATTCGAAATTGGTTTTTATGGTACATTGGCAGGCCTATTTGTATTTCTTGTGGCTGGGTTTCTTGGCTGGCAGGATTATTCAAAAGCAACGAAAGAATCTGAGAGAGCATCGTTTCAGAATCAACCGGAATATGCTTATCCCAATCGGTACTACCAGCAGGGATACCCGACTAATCCGCAGCAAAACCCACAGACCTATGGGCGACAAGATGGGGCATATCCTCCTTCACAGGACCAGTCAGTTTTCCTCTATCAGCAAAATCGTATGCAATATGAAAATTACCAGCAATCGGCGCCACCCCCTCCGCAACAATCACCTTACAATGCGCCGCAAGTTTACCCGAATGGTCAACAACAACCAGGCTACCAGGCACCTGGGGCATATCAACAAGCTCCCTATTACCAACCCCAACCACAGCAGCCGCCACAGCCTCAACCCCCGGCTCAACCTTACCCACAACAGCCAAACCCTCCTCAGCAAAACCATCCCGATAATCCGGTGACAGGTTGGCGGGCTATCCATCCACCCCAGGATCCGCGGGAGTAACTGGAGGTCTGTCAGGTCAAACAGCCGAGCTGTTGACCAAGGTCAAGGAAAGCTGCTAACTTATCAAGTGGAATCTGTAGCTATTGGTCGAGGCACGAAATTATCTGTTACTATCCAAAAAGCCTAACACCCCACATCTGGGTGGGGTTTGATAAACTATGACTATATTCGAAATGCGGATAGAGGTGTGTACGTAATTATCGCGCAAGGGGGCTCTCTTGGATTATCATAGAGAAAATTAAAACTAAGCAAAGGATCATCAATGAGCGAAAATACCCCCACTTATACTCAATCTGGCTGGAAGTTGAACGAACTCTTTACGAGTTTTTCAGACCCGGCAATCAACCAAACTTATCAGGACCTCGAAGCCCGCGTGGAAAAATTTGTAAGCCAGCGCGAAGAGCTGAAGCCTGAGATCAGCAGCGAAAAATTCCTGCAAATGGTGCGTGAGCTGGAAGAGATGAACAAGCTTGCCTATCGGCTGTATGGTTTCGCCTCGCTGAGCTTCTCCGCCAACACACAGGATCAAACAGCCCAGATCAACATTGCCCGTTTCCAGCAGTTCGAGGCAGAAATGGAAAACCGCACCATGTTTTTCAGTTTATGGTGGAAAGCGCTGGACGATGAAAACGCCGCTCGTTTGCTGGATGCCAGTGGAGATTACCGCTACTG